>NZ_LDVA01000170.1:0-24120 GCF_050768715.1 Burkholderia sp. ZZQ-2
CGGGCCGGTCAGGACATCCCGCCGCCGAGCGCGCGGTACAGCGTCATCTGGTTGTTGAGCCGGTCCAGCCGCGTCTGTTCGTCGGCGCTTTGCGCATCGCGCAGCCGCTGCTGCTGGTCGAGCCACGGTTGCACGGCGGTCGCGCCGGCCGCGAATTGCGCGGCGGCAAGCCGCTCGGCGCGCTGCGCCTGCGCCAGCGACAGCGCGCGCTGTTCGGCCTCGCGTTCGAGCTGGACGCGCGCCGACAGCGCGTTCTCGACTTCCGCGAGTGCCGTGTAGAGCTTCTGCCGGAACCCGACGACGGCCTCCTCGTACTGCGTCTTCGACACCTTGATCTGCAGCTGCATCGTGTTCCACTGGATGAACGGCAGGGCCAGGCCGAGCCCGAGCGTGCCGACCGGATTCGCGAGCACGCGCTCGAGGCTCGTGCTCGACGTGCCGGCCGCGCCGGTCAGCGTGAAGGTCGGGTAGAAACTGGTACGTGTCGCGTCGACCTGCGCGAGCGATTCGCGCAGCCTGAATTCCGCCGCGCGCAAGTCGGGGCGCCGGCCGAGCAGGCTGGCCGGCAGGCCGGCCGCCACTTCCGGCGGCGGCGCGTCCGGCAGCGCCGGCGGTTCGGCCGCACGTTGCTGCGGTGGCCGGTCGAACAGGATCGCGAGGGCGTGACGGTTCTCGGTACGCTGCTGGATCAGGCGTGTCTGCGCGGCGCGTTGCGTGGCGAGGCTTTGTTCGGCCTGCGCAAGGTCGAGCCCCGACACGGCGCCGGCCGTGTGCTGTGACCGGACGACCGCGAGCGTGCGGACCGCGTACGCGATGTTCGCGTCGCCGAGCGCGATCTGCCGGTTCAGAAAGCCGATCCGCCAGTACAGCGATGCGGTCGTGCCGATCAGCGACAGCCGCGCGGCTTCGAGATCGGCGGCCGTCGCGTCGGCTTCCCAGCGCGCGGCGTCGCGCAGCGCGGCCAGCCGGCCCCACAGGTCGATTTCATAGCTGAGCGAAGCGTTCGCGTTGCTCGACCGGCGCATCTGGTGCGTATCGAGCGTGCGCGACACGGCACCGTTCGCGCCGAGCGTCACGTTGGGCGTCAGGTTCGTATTCGCGAGCCCGGCCTGCAGTTGCGCGCGGTACACGCGGATCGCCGCGATCGCGAGGTCGTTGTTGGCGCGCAGCGCGTCGTCGATCAGCGCGTCGAGCTGCGGATCGCCGAAGCTGCGCCACCAGTCGCGCGTCGTGGCCGGTGCGTCGGCGGAAACCGGCGCCGACCAGTTCGCGGGCATCGCGACGGCGGGCAGCGGATCATGGCGCGCGCCCGCGCAGCCGGCGAGCAGCGCGGCCGCGCATGCGAATGCGCCGAGGCGCTGAAGCGGTGAGGAATGCGTCATGGCGGGCCTTGCGTCAGTCGCGCGCGAGCGCATCGATCGGATCGAGCCGCGATGCGTTGCGCGCGGGCATGAAGCCGAATATCACACCGGTGAGCGTCGAGCAGACGAACGCGGTCACGATCGCGCCGGCCGAGAACACCATCTTCCACTGCGCGACGAACATCGAGAACAGCGCGCCGAGCCCGAACGACAGCGCGATGCCGATCGTGCCGCCGAGCAGGCAGACCAGCACGGCCTCGACGAGAAACTGCTGCAGGATGTCGGACTGGCGCGCGCCGACCGCCATCCGGATGCCGATTTCGCGCGTGCGCTCGGTCACCGACACCAGCATGATGTTCATCACGCCGATTCCGCCGACGACGAGCGAGATCACGGCGATCAGCGACAGCAGCAGCGTCAGCGACTGGCCGGTTTTCTCGACGGTCTTCACGACGCTGTCCATGTTGTACGTGAAGAAGTCCTTGCGGCCGTGGCGCTGCTTCATCAGCGTTTCGAGGCTCTTTTCGGCGGCGGCGCTCGGCTGCCCGTCGCGCACGCGCACGGTGATGCTGTCGAGATAACGCTGCCCGAAGAGACGCCCGCTCGCGGTCGTGTACGGCACCCACACGTTCAGGCTCTTCATGCTGCCGAACGCGCTCTTTTTGTCCGCCGTCACGCCGATCACGACGCACGGCACGTTGTCGACCAGAATCACTTCGCCGATCGGGTTGCGCGTCGCGCCGAACAGCTTGCGGCGCGTGTTCTGGTCGATCACGGCCACCTGCACCTGGCGGCGCACCGCGTCCTCGTCGAATGCGACACCGAGCGCGAAGCGCATCCCGCGCGCCTGGAAGAAGCGGTCGCCGACGCCGCTCACGAGCGCGTTCACGTCGACGTTGCGGTAGCGCAGCAGCAGCGTGCGCGACGTTTCGGGCGTCGCGCTGTCGACGTACGGCTGCTCGGCGAGCGCGGCGACATCGGCGGGCACGAGCGTCTGGATCGCATCGGCGCGGCTGTCGCCCCAGTCGGTGCCGGGGTAGATGTTGATCGTGTTCGTGCCGATGCTGCCGATCTCGTCGAGCATGTAGCGCTTCGCGCCTTCGCCGATCGCGACGATCGACACGACCGACGTGATGCCGATGATGATGCCGAGCATCGTCAGCAGCGTGCGCAGCCGGTGCGACACGAGTGCGATCCACGCCATCCGGCAGGCCTCGGCGAAGCGCCCGGAGCCGGCCGCGAAGCGGCGCGCGCGCGGGGCGGCATCGGCCTGCGGATCGGGGGCGACTGCCGCGGGCGGCGACGGCGTGTCGTGACGATCGCGGGCGGACGGCGCGCCGGTTTCCGCTTCGCTCGCTTCCGCTGCGTCCGCGCCCGCGGCTGCTTCCGCGAGGGCTTCCGCATGGTGGCGGTTCGGCCGGTCGGCGACGATCGCGCCGTCGCTGATCTCGATGATGCGCCGCGCATGGCGCGCGACGGCCTTGTCGTGCGTGACGATGACGATCGTATGGCCGAGCGCGTTCAGCTCGTGCAGGATGCGGATCACGTCCTGGCCGCTTTTCGTGTCGAGCGCACCGGTCGGTTCGTCGGCGAGGATCACCTGGCCGCCGTTCATCAGCGCGCGCGCGATGCTCACGCGCTGCTGCTGGCCGCCGGACAGTTGCCCGGGGCGATGGTGCGCGCGATCCGCGAGCCCGAGGCGCGCGAGCAGCTCGCGTGCGCGCGCGTGCCGCTCCGCGCGCGGCGTGCCGGCATAGATCGCGGGCATTTCGAGGTTCGCGGCGGCGTCGACGTGCGGCAGCAGGTGATAGCGCTGGAACACGAAGCCGAAGTGCTCGCGGCGCAGTTGCGCGAGCTCGTCGCTGTCGAGCATGTGCGTGTCGCGACCGCCGACCGTGTAGGTGCCTTCGCTCGGGTGGTCGAGGCAGCCGAGGATGTTCATCAGCGTCGACTTCCCGGAGCCCGACGCGCCGACGATCGCGACGATCTCGCCCGCGTGGATCGACAGGTTGACGTTGTTCAGCACGACGACGTCCTTGTCGCCGGCCGGAAAGCGTCGCGTGACGGCGGAGAGTTTCAGCAGGGGCTGGCTCATCGTCACACCACGTCCGCCAGCGGCGCGTGGTCGTCCGCGGACGCCTCGCCGATCACGACGCGTTCGCCGTCCTTCAGGCCGGCCAGCACTTCGACGCGCACGTTGTTGTTGATGCCGATGCGGACGTTGCGCGTTTCCGTGCTGCCGTCGGTGCGCAGCACGCGCACCGCGTAGGTGCCGTCCTTGCGTTTCTCGCCGAGCGCGGCGGCCGGAATGCTGAGCGCGTTGCGCGCGTTGCCGAGCACGATGTTGACCTGCGCGGTCATCGAGATGCGCAGCCGGTGCTCGGGATTCGGCACCTCGAACAACGCGTTGTAGAACACCGCCGAATTCGGTTTCGCGCCGCCGCCCGCGCCGCCGCCGAGCGCGCTTTGCGTCTCGGCGTAGTTCTGCGGCGCCGGCTCGATCGCGCGCAGCTTGCCGTAGTGGCGCCTGTCCGGTTCGCCCAGGATCGTGAAATACGCGGTCTGGCCGGCGTTCACGCGGATCACGTCGGCTTCCGACACCTGCGCCTTCACGGTCATCGTGTCGAGATCCGCGAGCTTCAGGATCACCGGCGCCTGCTGTTGCGCGATCACCGTCTGGCCTTCCTGCGTGACGATCGCGACGACCTGGCCGTCGATCGGCGCGACGATGCGCGTGTAGCCGAGGTTGGCCTGCGCGGTCTCGATCTGGATGCGGGCCGAGCGGATCTGCGCGGCGAGCGACGCGAGCGTCGCGCGCTGCACGTCGAGCGTCGCGCGCGCGGCTTCGAACGACTCGCGCGACGTCGCGTCGTCGGGCAGCATGGCCTGCTGGCGCCGGAACGCGAGTTCCGCCTGCGTGAGTTGCGCGGCGGTCGATTGCTGCTGCGCGCGCAGGCTTTCTTCGCTGGCGCGCGCCTGCCGCAGCGCGTTTTCCGAGAGCACGGGGTCGATCTCGGCGAGCCACTGGCCCTTCGTGACCTTGTCGCCGAGCTTGACCTTCAGCGACTTCAACTGCCCCGAGACTTGCGCGCCGACGTCGACCTGCCTGAATGCCTGCAGCGCGCCGGTGGCCAGCACCGCGTTTTCGAGGTCGCCGCGCGAGACGGGCGCGGACAGGTATTGCGGATGCTTGTCGGGTGCGCACGCCTTCAGCGTGACACCGGTGGCGATCGCGACGATGGCAACGGTGGCCAGCACGATGCGCCGGCGGCGATGGGTCTTCTGAGTCATGAGCGTGCGGCGAGGATGAAGCGGTGCCGGCGTTGCGTGCGGCCGGTCGGGACGATCCGGCCGGCGTCGCCTGGCGGGCGGGCTGCCCGCGGGCTTCCGCGTACACCTCGCGCGGCCGTGCCGGGTCGAATCAGCCGCTCATGGTAAGCGAGGAATTCACGACAAATCGTGTGGAAATTGTGCTGAATTGTACGGACGCCGTGCAGGAACGGAGGCCGGGCGGCGACATTGTTGCAATCTGTCAGCGCGGCGGGCGAAAGCTCGTGCGCGTGTTGCGGCGTGCGTTATCGCCGTGCGGCGACGAGGGCCATCATCGGCCGGTCGCGTTCCTCGTCGAGCGCGGGCAGGGCATCGACCTGTTCCTGCGTCGGCCCCCATTCGTCCAGGTGCGTGAGCGTGAAGCCGCTGCCGATCAGCAGGTTCACGAGCGTGCCGAGCGTGCGATGCTGCTTGACGACGCCCGGCGCGAGCCAGTCGGTCACGCGTTCGCCTTCGCGCTGATAGCCGTCGAGCGGCCACGAGCGGTTGCCCTGCGCGTCGACGACGAAACCGGGCCGGCGCGGCGCCGTATAGACCGGATGCTCGATCGAGAACACGAGCCGCCCGCCCGGCACGAGCGCGCGATGGAGCGTGCGGAACAAGGTATCAAGGTCTGCGATGTAATGGAACGCGAGCGAGCTGTACGCGAGATCGAACGCGGCATCCGGCAGCGCGAGCGTTTCGAGGTCGGCGCGACGGTACGTGATCGCCGGATGCGCGGCGTTCGATGCCGCACGTTCGAGCATGCGCTCGGACACGTCGATGCCGAGCACGCTTGCCGCGCCCTGGCCGGCGGCCCAGCGGCTGAACCAGCCGTAGCCGCAGCCGAGGTCGAGCACGCGGCGACCGTGCAGGTCGGGCAGCAGCGCGCGCAGCGCGGGCCATTCGGGGGCGCCGTCGAGTCCGTGGATCGAGCGGTTCAGGCGGCTGTAGCCTTCGAAGAAGGCCGGGTCGTCGTAGATGTTCTGCGTCATGCGTAGGGCCTCGTGCGGGCAGGGTGCGCGGTGCCGCGCGCCCGGTTCCGCGAGCTTACGCGTGCTGCCCGCCCGCGTCGATCCGGCGTTGCGTGTCGGCGTCGACGATGTCGCGGATCGCGCTGAACAGCGGTGCGGCGTCGGTATAGCGGCGGCCGTAGCCGAGATTGAACGCGTAGTCGAAATCGGGCGGATTGCTGCCCTGGGTGTGCTGCAGGATCGTCTCCAGCTTGTCGAACGCTTTCGCCGCGCGCGCTTCCGGCGACGCGGCCGCTTCGTATTCATCCCACAGTGCGACGATCTCGTCGCGCCGTGCCGGATCGAGCGGCGCGGTCAACGTCAGCAGGTCGTCGCGTTCGTGCGCGCTCTTGTCGGGGTGCGCGGCCTGCTCGATCGCGGGGATGTCGCCGTGCAGCGCCTCGCCGAGATCGTGGACGACACACAGCTTCAGCAGCTTCAGCGTGTCGATGCCGGGCAGCGCATCGGCGAATACGAGCGCCATCAGGCACAGCCGCCAGCTATGCTCGGCGGTGCTTTCCGCGCGCCCGGCCGACGTATGGCCGCTGCGCAGCACATCCTTCAGGCGTTCGGCTTCGCGCAGGAACGCGAGCCGCGCGTGGATCGTATCGGGGTTCATGGTCGGTGTCCGTGCGATGAGCCGTCAAGCGTAAGGCGGCCACGCACGGTTCGTCCACGCATGAAATATGCGCGGGGTCGTATTACAGCGTTTCCACGAGCCGCGCGGCCGCCCCGTCCGACAGCGTCATCCGTGTCCACCGGCACAGGCTGCCGCGGATCGGCACGACGCGTGACGCATTCGCGCCAGTGTCGAATTCGACGCTCGGCGGCCCCGCGCGATCATGCCAGCCGAGCGTATCGAGCGCGGCTTCCATGCGGACGATTTCCGGCGTCGCATAGCGCCACAGCGACGTGCCGAGCAGCGTCGACAGCGGTTGCGAGAATTCGGCTGCACGCGCGGGCGAACAGGCGAGCAGCCGGTGCGTGAGGTCGCACACGAGATGCATGCGGCCCGCGCTGCCCGCGACGAGCCGCGCAAGCGCGTGATCGCCCGCGGAATCGAGGCGCGCGGCGAGCAGCCGTTCGGCCGTCGCGCGTTCGTCGGGCGACATCTGTTGCAGGCCGGCTTCCCAGCGCGAGATCGTCGATTGCGCCACGCCGAACAGCTCCGCCGCGTGGCTCTGCTTTACGCGGTGCAGCGCTCGCCAGCGCTTGAGTTGCGGGCCGAGCGGTGGTGCGTGTAGCGGTGAGGCGGACATGGCAATGCTCCGGTTGCGGTCGTCGGGTGCGCTCGCGTGCCGCTGCCTGCCGTCACAGGCGCAACAGCGGCGACGCTTGTGCCATTACATGATCCGGAGGCCGCCGTTTGCCTCGATCGCGATGGCTGCGAACGGCACGAGCACGATGCCGCCCAGCACGAGCAGGCCGTCGGCGGCCACCGTGATTGGCGTGGCGAGGATCCGCAGGCCCATGCCGGCGACGGACGGCGATTCCCGGATGTACACCGAGTACCGCTCGTTGAACGGTTGCGTGGCGCCCTTGTCCTTCGCGGCGAAACCCTCCGTCGAATAGCGCTTGCCTTCGATGTCGCCTTCGAGCGCGAGGCCGGCCGTCCCGGCAGTGAATCCGTCGGCGCTCGCGGCTTGCCGGGCGTCGTCCGGCGCGTCCTTTGGCAACACGATCCGGTAGTGGCCGGTGATGCTGCCGCCGCGCGCATGAAAGTCGGCAAACGTCGTGTGCAGCGATTTCCGGTAGCCGGACAGCAGCACCGGCCGCAATTGCGCCGGCAGATCGAAGATGTAGTGGTAGTTCGTGCCGAGGACGACGAGCTTCTTGCCGTCCTGCGTGATCATGAAGCTCGTGACGTATTCGCTGTATGCGTCGTTCTCGTACAGCTTCGGCGTGAAGCAGCCCGACAGCGCGAGGGTGCTCGCGGCCATGCCGGCGGCCAGCAGGCGCCGGCGCGTGATCGATGTTTTCATGGATTATTGTCCCGTCTGATGCGGTTTGGTGGCTTGCGCCCTCGGAAGCCGGATTCTGGCGTATCCGCCGCGCATTGTCGAACGGGAAATCTGCCTGGGCAGCGCTCGCAATCCGGCCCTGTCCAGCGGCATGCTGCGCTCTCCAGACCCGCCGCCAACGTTTTCGTCGCGCTTTCAACCGCCTCCGCCATATCTTATTATTCGGCCAGTGCGGAGGCGTACCGGCCGCCAACGGTCATGTCGAGGCATGACGCGCCGGCATGAATGACCGCTTTTCGGCCTGTGCGTCGCTCGATGCGCGGTCGAAACGACAGGACCCGCGTGGCCAGCGCGTGTCCCAAAAAAATCACGAGAGGGCGCGATGGTACGACTGGTCTTACTGCTGCTGGGCATCGAATACTTGCGCACCCGCTGGCGCGGCCTGACCGCACTCGGCTGGGTGTGGGTTGTCGCGGGTGTCGTGATCTTCGTCGACGCGCTCGACGGCGCGCTGCATTTTCCGATCCAGATCTTCGCGTGGCTGTTCCTGATCGAGGGGCTCGCGACGCTCGCGGTGGCCGGCAGCGGCGTCGGCGGGCAGCGCGTCCTGCGCTACGTGAAGGGGATCGCGGTCGTGGTGGCCGCCGGGCTCGTGTTCGCGGGGCATCACCATGGCCATTTCCTGCTGTCGATGATCTTCGGCACGCTGTTCCTCGTCGACGGGCTGCTGCAGTGCACCGCCGCGTGGATGGTGCGCTATCGCCGCTGGAACGTCGCCTTCGCGTGGGGCGTCGTCGAGATCCTGCTGGCGATCTTCTTCTACCAGCCGTACCCGACCCACTATGTGGGCACCGTGCCGTACTGCCTCGGCCTGCTGCTGATATTCGGCGGGATGCACATGCTGAGCCTCGCCGCACGCGTGCGGCGACTGACGCGCAATCCGGCGTTCGCGACCTCGCCGGCGCCGGCACTCGCGCCGGACCTCGACGATGCGCGCGACCTGCCGCATTTCGCCCAATCCGAATGGGACGGCCCGCCCGCCGACGGCGAGCATGCGCTCACCGTGCACGTGTGGACGCCGACCGGTACGTCGAAAGCCGAAGCGCAACGCTACCCCGTGATCGACCGCTATATCGCGGCGGTGGACGTCAACGGCGTGATCTCGACCGGGCACGCGGCGCTGGAATCGCCGGAGGGCATCTATATCAGCCTGTATCCTGGCGTCGAAATCGATCGTTCTCCGGACGAATTCACGCGCATCCTGCGTGCAACCCGCGAAAACGACGTGCCGGGCCTGTTCCAGCCCGACTACGCGACCGAGTCGAAGGCATGGTGCCCGTCGACCGTGCGCGTGCGGATCCGCAACTACGATCCGGCGAAGCTGGACGCGTTCTGGTCGTCGTACCGGCAGAACGTGACGTACAACCTCACGCACCGCAACTGCTCGAGCACCGTGTCGAACGCACTCGAAGCCGCGCTCGACGGCGCGGTGTGGCGGCTGAAGGGCGCGCGCGCCGGATGGGGCGCGTTCGTGCGGTTGCTGCTCACGCCCGAGCTGTGGGTTGCCGCGCAGATCCGCAAGCGTGCGGTGACGATGGCGTGGACGCCCGGGCTCACGCTCGACTATGCGCGCGCGCTCAGCATGCTTGCCGACCCGCGGCCGTTCGCGTGGTGGAAGGTCGCGCGCTCGGCCGTGAAGGCGATCATGGCGTCGCGCCGCACGTGGCGCGAGCAGGACAACGCGGCGCTGTCGCCGGGCGGATCGGAGGCCGCGTCGTTGAAGTGACCGCGTGCCGCCGGACGAGGGCCCGGCGGCACTGAGGCCGCCACCGCGCGACCCGGCGATGTTGCCCGCCACAAGAACCCACAGATACGAACAACAATGAACAAGACGAGCGCATTCCGCATCCTGATTCCCGCCGCGCTGGCGCTGACGAGCGCCGGCTTCGCGCAGGCGAGCGTGAACGAAGTGCCGCACATGAGCGACGACGTGTACCGCACCTCGGTGTCGTTCTGCTCGAACGTCGCGGCCGCGGAGAAGATCGCGTGCCAGCGCGACATGATCGCCGCGGGCAGCCGGATCGTCGCGGCGATCGGCGGCCTGCCGCCGGCATCCGCCGTGTCGATCGACGAGGGCGCGCGCACCAAGCTGCCGGCGGCGGAGCGCAAGGGGCTCGCGCCTGTCGAGCCGCGCGCGATCGACAAGGACGACGACGTTGCCGGTCTCGCCGGCATGGTGCGCCTGTGCGACGTGTACGAATCCGAACCGGCATCGCGTGCGCGGCATCACGCGGCGTTGAAGCAGCAGGCGCCGGATGCGGCACCGCGCGTCGAGGCGTTGCTGGCCGATGCGTCGACGGCGGCGCGCCAGCGCGTCAGCATCGGCGTGTGGCAGATCCTCGCGCTCGAAGGCCCCGAAGCGTCCGCCCGCGCGTGCACACAGCTCGGCACCGGGTCGTGAGTGCCTGTTCGCCACGGATGCGTGTCGCGCGGCCGTCGACGTGCGGGTGTCGATCGTGCCGTGTCCGGCGCGCCGTGACGGTCAGCCGCTCGCGATCGTGGCCGGCCTGACCCGTATCGGCTTGCCGAGCGTCCGGGCGACCGGAGAAGCCCGCACCGCGTCGCGCACGAGTGTCTGCTGCGCGTGCGACAGCGGCGCAGCGAAGCGCAGTGCGATGTCGAAGCCCGTTTCGTGGTCGAGGCGATCGACGGTGACGTCCGCCGTGCACGCGGGCAGCGTCACGCCCGCGCGTCGTGCGGCCAGGTCGATCGACATGCAGACGCAGGCCGCGAGCGCGCTTTCGAGCAGTTCGTGCGGCCGCATGCCGGCGTCGCCGCCCTGGCCGTCCTTGTGCGTGTCCGAGCGCACGACGCTGCGCCCGTTGCCGATCTCGACGCAATGTGGCTTGCCGAGCTGTGTCGCGGTCACCATGGCGATGCTCCGTTGCAGGATGAGGGTGGCGACACGGTACGCCGGCGTCGCTTGCGGCGGAAGGCAACCGCTGGTACCGGTACCGGTTGTAACCGGCTCGGCGGCGACCCGCGCGTTCTTTCGTCCACCTTCACATTCGTGCCACGTTGCGACGGCAACAATCGCGGTCGGACATTCGACAACCGTGCGGCGCATCCCGCGACCGCATGCCTTTTCCGAGGAAACACGCCATGCTCAAGACGCTCGCCCGCGCCGCTGCCGCACTCGCCGTTGCTTCCGTGTCGCTGCACGCCGCCGCGCAGACCAGCTACGACTACCTGTTGCTCGCCGCATCGTGGGAGCCCGGCTTCTGCGCGTCGCACGACACGCCGGAATGCACGAACCTCGCCGGCTCGTATGCGGCGACGAGCCTGTCGCTGCATGGCCTGTGGCCGAACCGCTATGACGGCAACCAGCCGTTCTACTGCGGCGTGCCGCAGAACGACATCGACCTCGACAACGCGCACCAGTGGTGCAGCATGGACGCCTACCCGATCAGCAGCGCGACCCGCAACACGCTGTCGACCTACATGCCGGGCGTCGCGTCGTGCCTCGACAAGCACGAATGGTTCAAGCACGGCACCTGCTCGAACCCGGCGACGCCCGATGCCTACTGGAATCAGGCGTCCGGCATGATCAGCCGGCTCGGCAATACGTCGTTCAACGCGTTCCTGCAGGCGAACGCGGGCAAGACGGTCACGCGCAACCAGTTGCTGTCCGCATTCGAAGGCGCGTTCGGCAGCAACACGCGCAGCGCGGTGTCGCTGAAGTGCACGAAGACGAATGGCGTCAGCTATTTCACCGAAGCGTGGATCGCGGTGAAGACCAATGCGACCGCGCAGTTCCCGAGCGCCGCGTCGCTCGTGACCGACGGCAATACGCAGGGCACGTGCCCGACGTCGGGTGTGTATATCGCGAAGTAACGACGAAGCGGGCGGCGCGCGCGGCATCGCGCACGCCGTCGCCCGTTACGGGTTCGGCGGGACGCTCGACCACGGCAGCCGGGCCTGGCAGCCGTCACCCTGCAGGTCGACTCGGGTGATGACGTTGGCCCGTCACGCTCGCGCGTGTGCGTGCGTTTACGCGAGCAGCCGCAACGCGTCCTCGAGCGACAGCACCGTCGTGCGCGATTCGAACGCGGTGGCGAACAGGTGTTCGTGAACCACCGGGTCCGGGTCGTAGCAGCAATCCTTGACCGTATAGAGGCGGAAGTCCGCGTCGCTCGCGTGGGCGATCGACGACAGCATCACGCCCGTCGACGCGATGCCGACCATGATCAGCGAATCGACGCCTTGCTCGACCAGGCGCGCTTGCAGATCGGTACCGAAGAACACGCTGGCGCGGTGCGCGACGATCAGCGGCTCGTCGGCCTGCCGACCCAACTCCGGGCATGGGCCGTCGTCGATGAAGAGGCCGAGCTGCTTGATGCCCTGGCCGTTCTTGTTGCGCGGGCTGACTTCCGGATAGCCGGGGCTGAACCGGATGTTCGCGAACCAGACGCCGATGCCGCTTGCCCTCGCTGCATCGCAGAGCCGGCGCGTATTGGCGAGCAAACCGGGCGCGACCGACGGGAAGAGGCCGAGGATGTCGGTCTGGTAATGCATGACGAGCAGCGCGGTGCTTGACGGCACGATGGCGGGAATCGGGGCGGATGGGGCGTCGCCGGGGTTCGTGCGGGTTGCCGTTGTGGCGATTTCCGGTGCGTTTTGCCGAGTCATGAACGAGGGTCTCCGATAGCTCGCGGGGAATTTCAGCGTCCCCGATTTGTACCGGAAAATCGAGGTGGTTGCCGATGCGATTTTCGTAGGGGCATTTTGTTGCGCCTCGCGGTGGTTTCCGTCATACCGGCGCCAAGTTGCCGCTCGGCTGCAATATACTGACGTGCGCTTTATCGACCGACAGTCGGTTGCGGTAGGGCGACACCGATGTCGATGGCCAGCTTCTGCTGCTCGCCTTTTCGCATGCGTCGTTGGGATTGCGCGGGCTGGTCGGCGCAGGTACAGCTGGCCAACATCTGGGTTAGTAAACGCGATGGCAAAACCGTTCTTAACCGTACTAGTGAAGGGTTCATTCCCGGAAGCTTTTGGCTTTGTCGAGACTTTGCTTCAACCTCTTGGATTCCTGCTCGTCAATCCCGATAGCGGACAAATCACGCACTGGAGCGATGACGGGCAGCAGATCGCAATATCCCGAACCTGGATTATTGACGAAGCACCAACAGGTAAAGCGAAGAACGTACAGTTCTGGCAATCCGGCTGTGACGATCTGTTTGTGTCCTGGATCGATGCGTCGCCGGGATGGGAGTTTTCTTTTCATCTCGATGGCGTCACGCCGGAATTGAAGGTCGCGCTGGCCACCGCACTCTCCAATGCGATCCTGGTCGATTTGAGGCTTCAATACGGAGAAGAGTGTGCGTTGAGGATCGAATTTGACTAACGTTCGAGTCGAGAGATTGGTGTGGATTCCGGTTACCCGATTCCCCGAGCAAATCGTCAACCATTTCAGCGCAATACCATTCCATGTCGTTACGGGCGGCTACGGTGCATATAATTGCCTTTCGGCAGACAACCAAGGGAACGGGTACTGATGAGCATTCGAGGGAAAGACCGCCAGATCGATAACATCGAATTCAGTGTCAGCGATATTGGACGAAGCAAGGCCTTCTATGGCAGCGTTTTCGGCTGGACTTTCACCGATTACGGCCCGACCTACACCGAGTTTCACGACGGCCGGATCGCAGGCGGGTTGACAACGGGTGAGCCTGTCCGGCCAGGCGGCCCGCTAGTCATCCTCTACGCTGATGATCTGGCTGAAATCCAGCGAAGGATCGAGGCGACGGGCGCCACCATCAACCGTCAGACTTTCTCGTTCCCTGGCGGCCGGCGCTTTCACTTTATTGACCCCGATGGTTATGAACTGGCCGTATGGTCAGCAGACGAATCGTCCCAGTAACCAAAACGAGTACCGGCAAGCGACGAGTCCGCCGCTTCATGGACACCCCAAACCGTAGGCTTTGAGGCTTGCGGTGTCCGCTCCGGGGCGATTGCAGCCGAATGACGAATCCTCCGGATACCTCGGGCGGAGGTGAAGAAGCTCCGCTAAACCGAATGCCTGCGTTAGCAATCGGCCAGTTGCGGACCTTTGATGTCTCGTCCAAGATTGTGGGCAATCCAGTCATGACTTCGACCTCACCGCTGATGCATTGCCCCTATTGCGCTGCCGAACTCGTCATGGCTGCGGGAGGAGAGCTTCAATGTGCATCGACGGGCGCACTTTTTAGCCGCTCCGTTCGAACGCAGCTCGAAGCACTCAGGACCGGCGGAATGTCCGGTCAACCATCCCGGTCCTATGTGGGGCGATGGTTTTGTCCATGTTGCGGTGAACAGACCGACGATAGCGTTTGTCTGGGCTGCGGCGTTGTGATTACTGCCAGGTTAGCCCGTGAGCTTATAGAGCTCAATCCACACGTTTCTCCGCAAATGCCGACGTGACTGTCCGCAACCGAGAATGGGGCGGGCCGCTCCGGGTCGATCGCTGCCGAACGACGAATTCGCCATTGAGTGTGCCGGAACTCACCAGCCGCCGTTGCGCCAGATGAGTCTCACTTGGCTTTCGCACCTCAAAAAATCGACCTTCCCGAATAAGTCGTCAACCACTCCAACGCCAGCGTGCTTGCACTCGGGAAATATAAACTCGTATGTGGTTCCTTCAGCATCGATCAGACGGGTGAGTACCGCGCCGTCTTTGGCGTCCGGGATCGGCTACATGCGATTAGTCGACATGGATACCTATATTGGCGACAATCCCTCAGACTCGCTTTGTACGTGATCTCCTCAACCAGGTTGAGCAAGCTCTCAGATGAAATCGCCTTCAATAGTCAAGCCGCTTGAGCGTCCCTTGGTTGCATTCTCGTCGAGCATTGATTCTGCTCGCGAAGTCGTCGTGGCAGGGCTACGATGGCCCACTCCGTATTGGTGTGACCTTGCGATTGGTTGGTTGGAGCAAGGTCTAGCCATAGATGACGAGATCGACGACATACTACGAGAGATTTCCCAGAACCGAGGTTTTCCGCAGAGTCTGAGGCACCGCGCGTTTGCGCTACACGTACAATTCACGAAGAACCGAGTAGTCGGGTAGTTGGTAGATATGTGGTGAACCGATTTTTTAGGGCGGTGAGGAAGACCTGCTCCACCTAGGTTAACGCCGAACGCCTACGTCAATAGTCGGCCATTAGCAACCACTAACTCAACAGGAGTCGCAGCTGTTGTCTGCTTTGAGAACAATTTGGGATTTATCTAAATGAGCATTGCGGAAGAATCTGACGAATTGGATCGTGTCTCGGTAGCTCCAGAGTTGCAACCTGCGCTGCGCCTCTATCGCAGGCTTCATCTTTCATATAACGATCTTGATGAAACCAAGGCAACGACTGAAGAGCTGTTGCGTGCTCGTTTACCTCTACCTCGGCGAGATCCACCAAGCGCGCTGTTGATGGCTCTTACGACCGCGCTAGTGGTGACATATGCTCGGCCATTCGTGAATACTCGTGGCGAATCAAAGTTCGCAGAGCGTTCAGCGCCCGGTTCACTCCTCAGAGTGTTGACCTCAAGGCAACGTGAGATTCACGACTACCTATTAATTATGCGGAACCGCGAGGTGGCGCATTCGGACGCTGACAGGTCAGAGATTTATTTGAAGCTGTATCCAGACGGGGACGGCGCGATTTTCCGTGTTGCGCGTGTGCCGTTCCGACGTGCCGAGTTGAAAGATATCCATCGCATCGTCACAAAGTTGATGGCGGAAGTGGATCGCAGATGCGATGAGTTGCGCCGCGTGCTTCCGTTAGGCGTTTGGATTTGACCAAAAAACCAGGCATGATCGCCACAAGCGCCTTTTTGCTGCATGCAATGAAAATCTCCTGGAGAGGCCGCAATAGGTCGAGTACTGCCGAATGACGAATTCTTCATTGATTGTGTCGATACTCGCCTGCCGCTGTCGCACCAGATGAGTCGCCCTTAACTCCGCCCCCTCAAAAAATCGACCGCCCCGTATACGTCGTCAACCACTCCAGCGCCAACGTGCTGGAGCTCCAGCAATATCAATAAGATGGGGGCGGAGTTTCATGCTGACAGTGGCTTTTTTCATCGGCGGCATAGGTGAGGCCTGTCAGTTCCCATCCTCGATATCGAATCCTGGGCCTGCAATTTTCGACTTTGGATATAGCGAAAGAAGCTCTGGTGACAAATATGGAACATAATTATTTAATTTCCCTTCAATATGGTCTGCCTCGGCAAGGATGCCGATGCAGAATTGAAGGGGAGACAGGCTCCGTGGATAATCAATCCCAACTTTATCCAGTGCGGATTCGATGATGCGCAAACGCTTTTCAACGAAAGACTGCGCTTCGTTTCCCGACAGACGCTTTGGGCTAGTTGAAAGTATCAGTCGTTGCACGTTTTCACAGAATCGCATCCAGCTAGCCGGTTTAACTTCTGAGGGAAGTTGCGCCCGATCAAAGCGCGAACGAAAGAGATCTTCAATCTTGGACCGCACGGCAATATCTGGCCATCTTTGTGCATGTATCGCAGCCGCAGCTGCATCGAAGCCGAGCACCAGCATATCGAGCTGTTCTACTGTCGCCTTCAATTGAGCCGCGAGCCTCAAGCGGCTCCAGTCAACGCGTTCACCCTTGTAGGCTAGGGAATGCGTAGCTACGGACCACGCATGTTCGAATGCTGTTCTTATCTGAACTTCAAACGCGACTTTGAGAAGAGGGCTATCGGCTGCTAGCATTGGCTCCTTGAGGCGAGCAATTACACGAGTCGCATCGAAGCGGAATACCGTTGGATCCTTCTGTGTTGCACCGCGTAATTTCAGATCGACGACATCGAATTCTGATTTTAACCATTCGATAACCGTAGCTTCTGCCTCGAGAAATGGAATGACGATCGAGCATCCGTAGAGATCATCAAGGCTGCTCCAGTTGGCAAATCGACCAGTTTCAATCTTTTCAAATAAGGATTCGGTATCCTTCAATCGCCCGATAAATGCATGGGCATGAATGGAACAATAAGCGAAGATTTTCCCTTTTGCTCTTTCCTCAACTTGCTCGAGATATGGGTGAAAAAGGTTGTGTTTTTGGCTGAGTTGAGCTGGAACGATCACAGTCACTGTACCGACAGAATTGACCTCAGATATCGAACCCGCGTCTCACGCGGACCTTTGTCATTGGAAGCAGATCTTGCAGCATCGTAATATGCCATCAGAGCCGCATCATTGTCGCGTTCAGTTGAATCGTCGACTCGGTCAATAAATTTACGAAGTACCGACGCTGAATGTTGAGGCATCCCGAGCGCTTGATCTTGCTGCAGAGAATCTATCGCACCGAAGAGGGCGTAGAAGTCTGCCTGATTGCGCAAACGCGAGCCAGCCAACTCATCGTCAGACGTGAGCATCTCGGCAATATATGAAATGACTGCCCTGTAGCGGTCGTCGCAGACCGACTTCTGCTCCCAATCGGCATCCCGGTCAGAAAAGGCTTTGTCCAAATCATCCTGGCTGTAGCCACGAGGGCCGTCTTCTAGCAGCAGCAGCAGAATGGCGGTGAACTCCACATCCTTCATCTGCTTTTTCGACTGAGCCGCAAATCTCGGGAAGTTCTGCGGGAAAACGGTCTGTTGCCAATCCGCTAGTTGTTCAGATAGGCGTATGAATTCTCCGTCCAATCTTGCGTGGCGAAGTTCCTGAGGCGTAAGTTTTGCGACGTTTCGGTTGATTCGATCAAAAATTGAATTAATTACGCCTTCGTCATTGGTGGGTATATATTCAACCAACAATTGATACGACCAGAAGGCGCGGCGAATCGATTCATCGAGGCTATTGAAATATTTTCCTCTCAGGGCGGCAATATCTGAGGTGTCGCTGATCGGGAAGTCGCCACGGACGAACTCGAGAATAGTGGTTATTCGTTGCTTTCCATCCACTACGTGATAAGTGGATGAGCCTTCGGCACTAATTTGTTCGTACAGGAATATTGCTGGCGCTGGATAATTCAATAATACTGTATCAATGAAGTACTCTTTAAAAGCATTGTTCCATACGCTGCGGCGCTGATATGGTGGGTCGAGGTCTAGTGCTGAGCGCCGGTGGAGATCGTAGAACCAGCTCAAATTCTGGAAGTTTTGACGACGAATCATTTGACTATAAGCGTTCTGACGGATGGAGGATGCAATATACCAGTTCTGTAGCGTTGCCCAACCTAACTTCGCCCCCTCAAAAAATCGACCTTCCCGAATAAGTCGTCAACCACTCCAACGCCAGCGTGCCCGCCAACGAGTTCCCATTAGCATCGAGCCCCGGCGCCCACACACAAACCGCCATCTCCCCGGGCAGTACCGCCACGATCCCGCCGCCGACACCACTCTTCGCCGGCAACCCGACGCGATACACAAAATCCCCCGCCGCATCGTAAGTGCCGCAGGTCAGCATCAACGCCGACAGCCGCTTGGCGGAACTCGAATCCACGATCCGCTCGCCGGTCACCGGCGCGACGCCGCCATTCGCGAGAAACAGCGCGGCGCTTGCCAGCTCGACACAGTTCATCGTGATCGCGCACTGTCGGCAATACGCATCGATCACCGTGTCGGGCGGCATCTGCATGTTGCCGAAGCTCGCCATGAAGTGCGCCATCGCGCGGTTGCGCTCCGCGTGCTGCAGTTCGGACTGCGCGACGCGCGAATCGTAGTCGATGTCGTTCGCGCCGATCAGCCGCCGCACGAATTCGACGAGCGCCGTCTCGGCCTTCACGAAGCGGCGGCACAGCACGTCGGTGACGACCAGCGCCCCCGCATTGATGAACGGGTTGCGCGGCTTGCCGCGCTCGCTCTCGAGCTGGACCAGCGAGTTGAACGCGTTGCCGGACGGCTCGCGGCCGACCCGTTCCCACAGGTCGTCGCCCAACAGCTGGAACGCGAGCGTGCACGCAAACAGTTTCGAGATGCTCTGGATCGAGAAGCGCTCGTGTGCGTCGCCGACCGTGCAAACGTTTCCGTCGAGCGTGACGACGGCCATCCCGAACTTGTCGGCGGGCACTTTCGCGAGCTCGGGAATGTAATCGGCGACCCGTCCCTGGCCAATCCAGGGGGCGAGTTCGGTGTGGATGCGTTCGAGGATCGTTTGGTAATTCATCAAGTCAGGCGGGCAGGGCATGGCCCGGATTCAGGCGAGCCCGTATGGAACCGTCCCGGCGCCGATTCGTCAAGCTCGGCCGATATCGCTCCCTTATTTTCAAGACCGCTAAACAGGCAATCGGCTGGCGCAGTATCATGCGGTACGTTTCGGCCAATGGCCGGCGTCCGGCACCGGCCGGCGCCGCCGCGGCTTCCCCGATGAACCGACCGCTGCCCATGTCTTTTCGCATCCTGCTCGTCGAAGACGACACCCGCCTGTCCACGCTGATCGCCGGCTACCTGCGCAAGAACGACTATGAAGTCGATACTGTGCTGCATGGTGACGCCGCGGTGCCGGCGATCCTGTCCATTCGTCCCGATCTCGTCATTCTCGACGTGAACCTGCCGGGCAAGGACGGCTTCGAAATCTGCCGGGAGGCGCGCAAGCAGTACGACGGCGTGATCATCATGGTGACGGCCCGCGACGAGCCGTTCGACGAGCTGCTCGGCCTGGAATTCGGCGCGGACGACTACGTGCACAAGCCGGTCGAGCCGCGCATCCTGCTCGCGCGGATCAAGGCCCAGCTGCGCCGTGCGCCCGCGCGCGCGCCCGAGAGCAGCGCGCCGCAGCCCGAACGCTACGCGTTCGGCAAGTTCTCGATCGACCGCACCGACCGCTCCGTCGTGCTGCCCGACGGCAGCACGCCCGACCTGACGTCGGCCGAATTCGACCTGCTGTGGGCACTCGTGTGCCATGCGGGCGAAGTCGTCAGCCGCGATGACCTGATGCTGCAGTTGCGCGGCGTCGAGTTCGACGGCCTCGACCGCACGATCGACGGGCGCATCTCGAAGCTGCGCCGCAAGCTGCGCGACGACGCGAGCAACCCGCAGCGGATCAAGACGATCCGCAGCAAGGGTTATCAATTCAGCAAGCACGCGTGGGAATGACGCGGCCTTCGGGCGACGCCGTCACGTTCCGCGCGGGCATTCCCCCTGCCGGCCGGGAGCCGAGATGATCCGACGAACCCGTTCGCACCCCGATGCACCGCCGCTGCCGACGCTGCGCTACGTCAAATGGCGCTGGCTGCATTTCCGCCGCGCGTGGACCGATACGCGCGCCGACCGCATTCCGAGCTGGTCGCGCCTTTACGTGCGCACCTACCTGCATCTGCTCGGCCTCGTGCTGCTGACCGCGCTCGTGCCGGCGCTCGCGCTGTGCGTCGAATTGTCGCCGCAGGTCGTGTGGCATGCGTTCGATTCGCTGCCCGGCGACATCTGGATCGTGCTCGTGTTCGTGTTCGCCGCCCCCGCGCTCGCGGCGTACCGGTGGATGCGGCCGGTGTGGTCGGATCTCGTGATGGTGCGCGAGCGCGCGATCGACTTCACGGGCGGGCGCTTCAACACGCGCGCGCGCGAATCGCACAGCGTGATCATCGGCCCGCTCGCGCGGACGCTGAATGCGCTCGCGATGCGGATGGAACGCCTGATCGCCGCGCAGCGCGACCTCACGAACGGCATCTCGCACGAGCTGCGCACGCCGCTCGCACGCGTGCGTTTCGCGCTCGAAATGCTGCGCGAGCCAAGTTCCGCGGCCGAATACCAGAGCGCGCTCGAGAGCATCGCGCAGGACGTGACCGAGCTCGAGGAACTGATCGACATGAGTCTGACGTTCGCGCGGCTCGAATACAGCTCGCTGCAGTCGAACCTCGAGATGACGGCTCCCGTCGCGTGGTTCGAACACCAGGTCAACGATGCGCAGCTGCTGTATCCGGAACGCGCGATCGAGTCGCGCATCGCGATCGCGTCGGACCTGCGGGTGAAGATGGACCGGCGGCTGATGTCGTACGCGATGCGCAACCTGCTGCGCAACGCGAGCAAGTACGCGAAATCGCGGATCGTCGTCGGGATCTCGCTCGTGCACGGCAACATCGGGATCTTCGTCGAGGACGACGGCCCCGGCGTGCCGGAGAGCGAGCGCGAGCGGATCTTCGACGCGTTCGTGCGCCTCGACCGCCGCACCGGCGGCTATGGCCTCGGCCTGTCGATCACGCGGCAGGTGCTCCACGCGCACAACGGCCGGATCGCGGTCGTCGACCCGGTGGAACTCGGCGGCGCACGCTTCGAGATCAGCTGGCCGGTCTGACGATCCGCAACACGAATCCCGGGCCTCCGGGCCTCGACAGCAACCCCGCACGACCCCACGACCCCACGACAGCCGCGCGCGCCGGATTCGAGCGCGTCGCCGGCTTGTCCCGCCGTTCCTTTCCCGTCCCGATGTCCGCCCGCACCGCCACCCCATGACGATTCGTTTGCCGCGCGTGCGCGCTTTGCATTACGATTGCAATTGCAACTGTGTGGAAGGGCCGATCCGTGTCAGTGGAGGCGGGCGGTCCGCGACGCAGCCGTGAAGCCGGGGCAGCCCCGATGGCCGCTCCGTTGTTCATGCATTCCTGTCAGGGTCATACGTCATGCGGCTTTTGAATATCGTGTCTTCTCCCCGCGGCGCGAGGTCGGCGTCGATCGCGGTCGCCAATGCCTTCGTCGATGCGTTCCGGGAAACGGGCGCGTCGATCGACGTCGATACGCTGAATGTCTGGGAAGAAGACTTGCCGGACTTCGACAGCGACGCGATCGGCGCGAAGTACAAAGGCGTCGCCAACGCGCCGATGGACGATGCGGAACAGTCGGTCTGGCGGCACATCCAGGCGCTCGTGAAGCGCTTTCAGGAAGCGGACCGGATCGTCGTGGGCGTGCCGATGTGGAATTTCGGCTATCCGTACAAGCTCAAGCAGCTGATCGATCTCGTCAGCCAGCGGAACATGCTGTTCACGTTCGACGGCAAGGCCTACGCTCCGCTGCTGGAGATTCCGCGGGCGCTGGTCATCCATGTTCGCGGACAGAGCCGGGAGACGGGCGCGGGCGCCGACAATCCCGGGTTCCGGCATCAGGCCGACTACATCGAATTCTGGTTGAGGTTCATCGGCGTGAGCGAGGTCAGGAGCCTGACCGTCGAACACACGTGGGGGGCGCGGGCGAGCGACAGCATCGAACAGGCGCAGGCCCGGGCGGTCGCGATGGCCGCGGCGTTCTGATCCGGACGTATCGCGCGAAGGCGTGGCGGATGCCGCCGAAGCGGCACCCGCGCACGCTCAGTACGTGCGGCCGAGCTGCAGGTAGAAGTTGCGGCGGCCGCCGGGCCCGAGCGCCACGCCGAGGTAGACCGGCCCGAACGCGGTCGACAGGCTCGTGAAGAACGTATAGCTCTGCTTGAGCGAGCCGCCGCCGATCTGCTGCCCGCTCGACCAGACGTTGCCGACTTCCGCGCTGGCGCCCACCGACAGCGCCTTGATCGGCGATGCGTTGAACGTCATCAGCTGGTTCATGTAGGTCACCTGCGCATACGCGAGCTCGTTGCCGTTCAGCTGGTCGGCCGCATACGCGGACAGATGCTGGAAGCCGCCGAGCGTGAAGTTGAACGCGTTGTTCAGGTTGGTGCCGCCGATGCTCTTGCCGCCTTCGATCGTCGCGCTGACGCTGTGGCTGCCGAACTGCTGCGCCACCATCGCCTTGCCGTAGATCTCGGTGTAGGGCGCGCTGTTGATGCTGTCGTCGAATTCGCTTGCCGAGCCCCCGTTGCGCGACACCAGCGAGCGCTCGATGCGGAACTCGGTGAAATAGCCCTTGCGCGGGAACAGCGGATCGTCGAGCTGGTCGATGACGAGCCGCGCACGCGCGATCAGCGCCTGCGACGTGAAGCTCGGCCACAGCAGCGTCTGGCCGCTGCCGTCGCCGAACGGGGACGGCAGGTTGTAGGTCGGCGAACCGTGCCCGGTCACGTACCCGATGCCGATCCGGAAATCGCCGAGCCGCGCGATCGGCAGGCCGAGGTCGATCCCGGCGCGCGCGGTCTGCATCAGGTACTGCGTGATCTTCACGTCGCCGGAGTCGTCGTACAGGTTCGCGTAGCGGCGCTGGTATTCCGCGTAGGGCGACAGATAGACGCCGTAGGCCATCGACAGCGGCTGGCGGAGTTCGACGCGCGCCGATTGCAGGTCGCTGCCGATCGTCGTGTCCGCGCGGAATTCGAGCCCCGATTCGGTGAGCCACGGGCGCCGGTAGCCGACGTGCAGGCGGAAGCCGCCCTCGTCGGTCGAGCTGCTCGACATGCCGAGCCCGAACAACAGGAAATTCGGCCCCCAGTATTTCTCGCGGGCGTCGATCTCGAGCACGTTCTCGTCACCGTGGCTCACGATCTGCTGCGTGACGCTCTCGAAGTTGCCGCCCGTCGTGAGGCCGAGCAGATCCTGGCTGACGGTGTTCGGATCGTACGTGTCGCCGGGCTTCACGTGCAGCGCGTTGCTGACGACCCGCTTCGGCACGCCGCCGGAGGTCTTGATCTCGATACGCGTGATCCGGATCGGCGGCGGCAGCGGTTGCGCGTGCGCGGAGCGGTACGCCGCATATTGTTCCGGCGTGAGCGCGAAGCGCTGCAGCTTCGGCAGCGCCGCGGTCGCGGCGGCCGCGCCGGCGGCGATCGCCTGCTTCGCGTTCTGGAAATCGGTGAACGCGAGCGAGCCGAGATCCGGCGTGAGCAGCACGTCCTGCGCGTCGAGCTGCTTGCGCTGGGCGGTCACGTTCTGGCGGATCAGGATGCCGACCATCTGCTGCATCACGTCGGCGGGCGACGCGAGCGCGTCGAGCGGGCGCAGTTGCGAACCGATGTCGACCGCGATCACGACGTTCGCGCCCATCTGCCGCGCGGTGTCGACGGGCAGGTTGCTGACGAGCCCGCCGTCCACCAGCGCGCGCCCGTTGATCTCGGCCGGCGCGAACAGGCCCGGCATGGCCATGCTCGCGCGGATCGCGAGCGGCAGCGAGCCGTGGTCGAGCACGACCATCTGGCCCGTCTGCAGGTCGGTCGCAACCGCGCGGTACGGGATCGGCAGGCGGTCGAACGGCTGGTTGGTGGGCACGGCGGCCGTCCAGTTCGCGAGCAGCGCCTGCAGCCGGTTGCCCTGCACGAGGCCGACCGGCGCCTTCACGCCTTTCTTGCCGAAGCCGAGCGTCAGCCCGTTGATGTACAGGCGTTCGTCCTCCCGGCTGGTTTGCGGCAGGTCCGCGCGATCCGTCACGTCGAACGCGATGTCCGCGAGGTTGACCTCCGACAGCCGCTTCTGCATCTCGCCGGCAGCCATGCCGCTCGCATACAGCCCGCCGACCACGGCACCCATGCTGGTGCCCGCGATGCAGTCGATCGGGATGCGGTTGTCCTCCAGCACCTTCAGGACCCCGAGATGTGCGTAGCCGCGCGCGCCGCCGCCGGACAGCACGAGGCCGATC
>NZ_LDVA01000171.1:0-36430 GCF_050768715.1 Burkholderia sp. ZZQ-2
CCGTCACGTCGGCCGACAGCGCGCTGCCGAGCCACACGACGAGCGGCGCGACGTTGGCCGGGTCGAAATAGTCGAAGCCGCCGTCCTCGGGCTTCTTCATCATGTCGGCGAACACGCCTTCGGTCATCGACGTCCGCGCGGCCGGCGCGAGCGCGTTCACGCGCACGCCGTAGCGCTGCAGCTCGGCCGCCTGCATCAGCGTGAGCGCGGCGATGCCGGCCTTCGCCGCGCCGTAGTTCGACTGGCCGATCGAGCCTTGCAGGCCGGCGCCGGAACTCGTGTTGACGATCCGCGCGTCGACCGCGTGGCCGGCCTTCGCGGCATCGCGCCACACGCGCGCCAGCACGCTCGACAGGCAGAAGTGGCCGCGCAGATGCACGCGCATCACGTCGTCCCAGTCGGTTTCGGTCATGCTCGTGAACATCTTGTCGCGGCAGATGCCCGCGTTGTTGACGAGCACGTGCACATCGCCGAACGCTTCGCGGGCCGCGTCGACGATCCGCTGCGCCGTTTCGACGCGCGTGATGTCGTCCGCATTCGCAAGCGCGCTGCCGCCGCGTCGTGCGATCTCGTCGCACACGGCCTGCGCGGCCTCGTGCCGGATGTCGTTGACGACGACCGCCGCGCCTTCGGCCGCGAACGCGAGCGCATATTCGCGCCCGAGCCCGCCGCCCGCGCCGGTGATGATGACGGTGCGTCCGTTACAGATTCCCATGCTGGTGCCTCTTGGATCGTGAGATCGTGAAAGTGACGCGCTCACAGGCGCTCGATGATCGTGACGTTCGCGAGGCCGCCACCTTCGCACATCGTCTGCAATCCGTACCGGCCGCCGGTGCGTTCCAGTTCGTGCAGCAGCGTCGTCATCAGCCGCGCACCGGTCGCGCCGAGCGGATGGCCGAGCGCGATGCCGCCGCCGTTCGGGTTGGTCCTTTCATGCGGGAAACGCGTATCGGCCAGCCACGCCTGCGCGACCGACGCGAACGCCTCGTTCATCTCGACGACGTCGATCTGCGACCAGTCGAGCCCGCTCTTCTTCAACGCTGCCCGGGTCGCCGGGATCGGCGCGGTGAGCATCCACAGCGGATCGTCGCCCAGCACGCTCAAGTGATGGATGCGCGCGCGCGGCGTGAGGCCGTAGCGCTTCAACGCGTCCTCCGACACGATCAGCAGCGCCGCGGCCGCGTCGCAGGTCTGGCTCGCGACGGCGGCCGTCAGCGAGCCGCCCGGTGTCAGCGGCTCGAGCGTCGCCATCTTTTCCAGCGACGTGTCGGGGCGCGGCGTCTCGTCGTGCAGCACGCCTTCGAGCGGCACGATTTCCCGCTTGAAATGCCCGGCCTCGATCGCGGCGACCGCACGGCGGTGGCTTTCGAGCGCATAGCGCTCCATCGCGTCGCGCGACAGGTTCCAGTGATCGGCGATCCGCTGCGCGGCGACGAACTGCGACACCGGCGCGTCGCCGAAGCGCGCGCGCCAGCCGGTGCTGCCCGAGAACGGGTCGTCGAAGCCGAGCGGCGCCGCGCAGGTCATCGCGGACGAGATCGGGATCTGCGTCATCGTCTGCACGCCGCCCGCGACCACCACGTCCTGCACGCCGCTCATCACGGCCTGTGCGGCGAAATGCACGGCCTGTTGCGACGAGCCGCACTGGCGGTCGACCGTCACGCCCGGCACCTGCAGCGGCAACCCGGCCGCGAGCCAGCAGGTGCGCGCGATGTTGCCCGCGAGCGGGCCGATCGTGTCGACGCAGCCGAACACCACGTCGTCGTATTCGTCGGCGGGAATCGCATTGCGTTCGACGAGCGTCTTCAGCACGAAGCCGCCGAGGTCGGCCGCATGCACGTGCGCGAGCCCGCCCTTGCGGCGGCCGGTCGGCGTGCGCAGCGCGTCGACGATATAGGCTTGTTTCATTGACGGGTTTCCTCGAGGTCGAAGGTCTGCGCGGGGCCGATCGGCAACGCGTCGCCGAGGATCGCGTCGGCCACGCGGGCCTTGTGGAACGCGCTGTCGCCCCAGCTGCCGGAGAGCGCCCAGATGCGCTTCATGAAGATCTGCAGGTCGAGCTCCCACGTGTAACCGATCGCCCCGTGCACCTGCATCGAGTGACGCGCGGCGAGCTGCGCGGCCGACGTCGCCGCGAGCTTCGCGTGGGACACGAACACCGCACGCTGCGGGTGATCGTCGGCGATCGCCTGCGCGGCGCGCGCGACCACCGGCCGCGCGAACTCGTAGCGGATCGCGACATCGGCAAGCAGATGCTTGAGCGCCTGGTACGATCCGATCGCCTTGCCGAACTGCTTGCGCTGCGCGCTGTAGTCGATCGCGACGTCGAGCACGCGCTGCGTGAGGCCGAGCAGTTGCGCGGCGACCGCGAACGCGCCGTGGTCGAGCGCACGGTCCAGCAGCGGCGCGGCTTCGTCGGCGCCTGCGATGCGCGTGGCCGCCGACGGTTCCCAGTCGAGCGTGAACAGCCGCCGCGACGGGTCGACGCTGTCCACCGCGCGCCATGCGCACTGCGCGGGATCGACGCGGTGCAGCTCGCCACGGTGCTCGCACAGGAGCGTTTGCGCGACGTGCACGTCGGCCGCATACGGGTTCGCCGGATGCACGAGCGCGACGCGCGCGCGCCCTTCGGCGATGTCGCGCAGCAGCGCGTCGCGCCAGTCGCTCGCCGGCAGCCGCGCGAGCACGCCGGCCGAGACGAGCGCCGTGTCGAGCAGCGGCTCGGGGCTGCCGAAGTAACCGTAGGTCTGCGCGAGCAGCGCCCATTCCGCTTCGCTCAGGCCGAGGCCGCCGTGCGCCTCGGGCACCGACACGGCGGTCAGCCCCTGCGACGCGAACAGCGCCCACAGGTCGTCCGAACGCCCGGTCGGCGTGGCCCAGAGCTCGCGGATCAGCTCGGGCGTCATCTCGGTCATCAGCAGGCGCTTCACGCTGTCCGCGAGCGCTTCCTGGTCTTCATCGAATACGAAATCCATACGATGTCCGTTCAGTGAGGGGGGCGCCGGCGCCGTCATGCGCGCGGCATGCCGAGCATCCGTTCGGCGACGATGTTGCGCTGGATCTCGTTGGTGCCCGCGTAGATCGTGCCGGCCTGCGCGAACAGGAAGCCGTCGAGCCAGTGGCCGAGCGTCGCGTGCTGCGCGGCCGTCTGCGGGACGACCTCGCCGTGCGCGCCGAGAATGTCGAGCGCGGTCTGGTGCATGCGTAGGTCGAGTTCCGACCAGAACACCTTGTTGGTGCTCGACTCCGCGCCGATATGGCCGCCCTTCAGCAGCCGGCTCGCGGTCGCGTAGGTCGACAGCGCATACGCCTGCGCATCCATCCACGCCTGCACCACGCGCTCGCGCAGCGTCGGATCGCGATCCGCGCTGTCGCGGTGGGCGAGATACAGGTCGCGCAGCGCCTGCGCGGTGCGCTGGAAGCGCGCGGGCGAACGCAGCATCAGCCCGCGCTCGAAGCCGGCCGTCGCCATCGCGACCTGCCAGCCCGCGCCTTCGGCCGCGAGCCGGTTCTCGACCGGCACGCGCACGTCGTCGAAGAAGATTTCCGCGAAGCCCGTCTGCCCGTTCAGCTGGCGGATCGGCCGCACCGTGATGCCCGGCGCGGACAGCGGCACCATCAGGAACGTGAGCCCGTGGTGGCGTGACGATTCCGGGTCGCTGCGGAACAGCCCGAACAGCCAGTCGGCCCACACCGCGCGCGTCGACCAGATCTTCTGGCCGTTCAACACGTATTCGTCGCCGATCCGGGCGGCCGTCGTGCGGATCGCGGCCATGTCGGAACCCGCATTCGGCTCCGACCAGCCCTGTGCCCATACGTGCTCGCCGGCCGCCATCGCGGGCAGGAAACGCGCCTTCTGCTCCGCGGTGCCGAAATCCATCAGCGTCGGGCCGAGCAGGAAGATGCCGTTCTGGTTCACGCGCATCGGCGCATCGGCACGCCAGTACTCTTCCTCGAAGATCAGCCACTCGATCAGGTCGCAGCCGCGCCCGCCCAGCTCGCGCGGCCACGTGACCATGCTCCAGCGGCCCGAGTGCAGCGTGCGCTCCCATTCGCGGTGCGCGGCGAAGCCTTCCTCGGTGTCGAAGCTCGGCAGCCGCTCGCGCGGCACGTGCGCGGCGAGCCATTCGCGGATCTCCGCGCGAAACGCCTGTTGCTGCGGCGTGTAGGTCAGGTTCATGCGCGTGCCTCCTCGACGGTGGCCTGCGCATCGAAACGCGCGTCGCGCTTCTCGACGAACGCGGCGCGCGCTTCGGTCGAATCGTTCGTCATGTACGCCTGCAGCGTGAAGCCCTGCTCCCAGCGGTACTTGTCCTCGAGATCGCCGTCCTCGACGCCGTTCAGCGCCTCCTTCGCGAGCCGCACCATCGCCGGGCTCTTGTCCGCGATCTTGCGGGCGAGCGCGAGCGCCGCGTCGCGCAGCGTGTCGCGCGTCACGACCTGCTCGACCGCACCGAGCCGGTACGCTTCGGCCGCGTCGATCATCTCGCCCGTGAAGTACATCGCGCGCACCTTCTGCACGCCGAACAGCCGCTGCAGGTGCGCGCCGCCGCCCATCGCGCCACGGTCGATCTCGGGCACGCCGAAGCGCGCGCAGTCGGCCGCGACGACGATGTCCGCCGCGCCGCAGATGCCGATCCCGCCGCCGAGCACGAAACCGTGCACGGCCGCGATCACCGGCTTCGGGTTGCGGTGCACGGCGCGGAACGTCTCGTAATTGCCCGCGTTGACCGCCACGATCCGCTCCGGATGGGCGGCCAGCTCCTTGATGTCGACGCCCGCGCAGAAGCCGCGGCCTTCGCCGCGCACGACGATCACGCGGACCTCGTCGTCCTCGCCGAGCGCGTCGAGCGCGCGGGAGAGCGCATGCCAGCCCTGCGCGTCGAGCGCGTTCACGGGCGGATGGGCGATCACCAGCTCGGCGATGCCGTCGGCGCGATCGATCCGGAACGGCATCGCGCCGGCCGGTTGGTTGGATCCTGTCATCTCCATTGCCTCCCTGTGATGTTGTTCATGCGGCCTGCGCTGCCGCCGTGCCGCGCAGCGCGGCCAGTGCGTCGAGTCGCTCGCCGGCTTCCGCGACGATCCGTGCGATCAGCGCGTCGCACGGTTCGATCGCGCCGATCATCGCGGCCGCCTGGCCGCTCGGCAGCACGCCCTCATCGGGGCGGCCCTCGACGATCGCGCGCTGGATCAGGAACGGCGCGTTCGCCGCCATCAGCGTCTGGCTCGCCGTGTAGTCGTGCGAGCGCAGCGCCTTGATCGCGAGGCCCAGCATGTCGCCCGTGCTCAGGCCGTTCTGGCGCCGCCATGCGTCGGCCGTCTTCAGCGCGAACAGCGTGCGGCGCAGCGGGCCGAAGCGTTCGAGCTTCAGCAGGTACGGGTTGTCGATCATCCGTTGCGGCAGCCCGTCGAGCGCGTCCGACACGCGGATGCGCGCCGGGTCGCCGACCGCGACGTAGCGTTCGAGCGTCTCGCGCGGCACCGGCGATTCGGCGCTCATCAGGAAGCGCGTGCCCATCGCGATGCCGGCCGCGCCGTATGCGAGCGCGGCAGCCAGCCCGCGCCCGTCGAAGAACCCGCCGGCCGCGACCACCGGCACCCGCACCGCGTCGAGCACCTTCGGCAGCAGCAGCGTGGTCGGCACGGAGCCCGTGTGACCGCCGCCTTCCGCGCCCTGCACCGTCACGATGTCCGCGCCGAGCTCGACCGCCTTTGCCGCATGCTTCGGTGCGCCGACGGTCGGCATGCAGACGATGCCGGCGTCCTTGAAGCGGCGGATCGTCTTTGCATCCGGCCCGCGGCCGTAGCTCACCGCGCGCAGCCGGTGCCGGATCGCCAGCTCGACAACCTGCTGCGCGTTCTTCTGGAACATGTGGAAATTGATGCCGAACGGCTTGTCCGTCAGCGACTTCACTTTCAGGATCTCGGCCTCGACCTGCTCGGGTTCGAGCGTCGCGCCGGCCAGGAAGCCGAAGCCGCCGGCGTTGGCGGTCGCCGCGACGAGCCGCGCGTCGGCCACCCAGCCCATCGCGGTCTGCACGATCGGATAGCGGCAGCCGAGCAGGTCGCACAAAGGCGTATGCAGCGGGCTTTGAAGCGTCTGAGGCGTCGTGCTCATGCAGCCGCTCCGTTGACGGCGACCGGTGCGGGCGCGTCGCCGCGATCGACGCCGTTCGGCTGACGCTGCGAACTGGCCATGCTGCGCGCGTCGTAGCCGCCGAGACGGTCGCCGCTCACGAGCTCGTTGTGCGCATGCGCGAAGTGATGCCACGCGAACGCCGCATCCATCGCCGCGCGCTTGCCCTGCAGTTCCTCGACGTGATTCAGTGCCTGCTTGGTCAGCGCGAGCCCGAGGCGCGGCATCGTCGCGATCTTCGCGGCGATCGCATAGGTCGCGTCGTGCAGCCGTTCGCGCGGCACGACGCGGTTGACCATCCCCATCTGGTACGCACGCTCGGCCGGCATCCGCTCGCCGAGGAACAGGAATTCCTTCGCGATGCGCGGGTTCAGTTCGTAGGCGTGCGCGAAATACTCGACGCCCGGAATCCCCATCCGCACGACCGGATCGGCGAAGAACGCATCCTCGGACGCGACGATCAGGTCGCACACCCACGCGAGCATCAGCCCGCCCGCGATGCATGCGCCCTGCACCATCGCGACCGTCGGCTTCGGCAGGTCGCGCCAGCGCCGGCACATCCCGAGGTAGACCTCCTGCTCGCGTGCATAGAGGAATTCGCCGCCGTCCTTGTCGACGTGGTCGTACCACAGCGACGTGCGATCGAACGACTCGTGGATGTCGCGGCCCGGCGTGCCGATATCGTGGCCCGCCGAGAAATGCTTGCCGGCGCCCGCGAGCACGATCGCCTTCACCGCGTCGTCGTGCGCCGCGCGCCGGAACGCCGCGTCGAGCGCGTACGTCATCTTCGAGTTCTGCGCGTTGTGATACTCGGGGCGGTTCATCGTGATCGTCGCGATGCCGGCGTCGACCGCGTAGTCGACGACACCGTCGCCGAACGTCATCTGGGTCGCTTCCATGTGGAACCTCATCCCCGGCGCGGCGCCGGATTGTTGCGCACGATCGTCGCGCGCAGGTTGTGCGGATCGAGCGCACGCACGATGCGCAGGTCTTCCGCGTTCGGAGCGGCCGTCGTGCCGAGCTCCGGATGCGCGATCAACGGGAAGCCCGTCGCGTCCTGCACCTCGTCGAAGCTCACGCCCGGATGCAGCGAGCGCACGCGGATCGCGTAGTCGGGGCCGCCGAAATCCATCACGCACAGGTCGGTGACGATGCTGCGCAGGTCGACGAAGGTTTTCATCCCGGGCAGCCGGCGCGCCGGGTTGTGGCCGACCGTGCACACCATGTCGACTTCGCCCGCGACGAACGTGCGCTTGCCGTGGCCGCTGACGAAGAACGAGTTCGCGTGGTTCGTCGTGTTGCCGGGGAAGCCGCGCGCGCCGAGCAGCTGGGTTTTCGGGCGCGCGTAGTCGTCGCCGAGCCACGAGATGTTGGCCTGGCCGAAACGGTCGATCTGCGTCGGCATCACGAGCGCATGGCGGCGGCCGTGCCACAGGCAGTCGAACACGCGTTCGTAGGTCATCCAGCCGCTCGCCTTCACGCGGTAGCCGTCGGGGCGCGGGCCGAGCGGCACCGGCTCCTCGACGAGATACGCTTCGCCGTCGGTCAGCATCAGCCCGTTGTTGTACGCAAGCCGCGCGAGGCCGGCCGCGAGCCGCGGGCCCGTGCCGATGCCGGTCGCCAGCACTTCGCCGTCGTCGCGCCAGAGTCGCGCGGACGCGACGATCATCAGTTCCGCGAGGGAATGGTCGAGAGATTCGCTCACAGGCGCTCCTTTACAGAATCGGCAACGGCAGCGTCGTCACGTGCGACAGCCCGCCGACGCCTTCGAGGTACTGGCGTTCGTCCTGGCCGACCACGTCGCGCAGGTACGCCGCCGTCTTCGCATCGTCTTCCGCACTGGCGCAGTACGCGCGCAGGTGCGGCAGGTCCCAGCCGTAGGCCGGCCCGCACGACGTCGGGTGTGCGCCGCCCGGCGCGTGCACGACGCCGGTGACGAGCGAGCGCTCGAACGGATTGCGTTTCGCTGCGTCGAGGTCTTCGCTCGCGAGCGACGCGTCGACCGTTTCCGCCGACACGTAGCAACGCTGCGCGGCGCGTGCCATCCACGCGTCGAAGAACGGATCGGGGCCGTCGATGCGCGTATTGCCCATCCGGTCGGCCGCGTTCACGTGCAGCAGCGCGGCGTCGAGGTCGATCGCCGGCATCGCGAGCAGCGTTTCGCCGTCGTCGTACGGCGACTGCACCGTGCGCAGTTGCGGCGCGTGATCGAGCAGCGCGGTGCCGAGCCCGGCACGCGTCGGCAGGAACGGCAGCCGGGCGGCCGCCGCGCGCAGGCCGAGCTGCAGCATCCCTTCGTCGAGTTCCAGCACGTCGATGCGGCCCTGTTCACGCGCACGACGGAAATGCGGTTCGAGCGGGATCACGTCGAGCGACACGAAGCCGAACACCACCTTGCGCACCTTGTCGGCCGCGCACAGCAGCCCGACATCGGCGCCGCCGTACGCGACGATCGTCAGGTCCTTCAGGTTCGAGCGCGCGATTTCGCGCACCAGTGCCATCGGCTTGCGCCGCGGCCCCCATCCACCGATGCCGATCGTCATGCCGTCGGCGAGTTGCGCGACCACGTCGCGCGCGGACATCGTCTTGTCGAGAGGTTTCATCGTCATCGTGCTGGCTTACCGGTATCCGATGCTGAAGTCGTGGCCCCACTGGCTCACCTTGGTGGCCTCGAACACCGCGTGCTTCGACCAGTCGACCGTGAGGCCGCCGAAGCCGTATTCGAGATCGAAGCCGCCGGGGGTCTTCATGTAGAAAGAGATCATCTGGTCGTTGCAATGACGCCCGAGCGTCGCGGACATCTTCACGTCGTGCGCGGCCACGCGGTCGAGCGCGCGGCCGACTTCGTCCATCGAGTCGACTTCGGCCATCACGTGCACGCAGCCCGACGGCACGGCCATCTCGAACAGCGCGAGGCTGTGATGGCGCGCGTTGCGGCAGTGCATGAAGTGGATGCGCTTTTCGGGTTCCGCGGGATCGGGCGTGAATTTCACGCGATAGATGTCGGACAGCTCGAAGCCGAGCACGCCGCGCACGAACGCGTCGGTCGCGTCGAACTGCGGCGCGGGCAGCACCGCGTGGCCGAGCCCCATGTCGCCGGTGACGAAGTGCGCGACGCCCAGCGGCGACACGAAACGGCGGAAATCGCAGCGCGCCCCCCAATACAGCTCGTGACGGTTGCCGGACGGGTCGGTGCACCACGCCATCGCCTGCACGCGGCGCAGCGCGGCTTCGGCGGGCGTCGCGCGGATCGGCTCGACGCCTGCCCGCTGCAGCACCGCCAGCGCGGCGTCGAATGCGGCGCCGTCGGGCAGTTCCCAGCCCGACGCGAAATAGCGGTCGGCCGATCCGGGGACGATCACGTAGCGGAAATCGCGCTCGTCCATCTTCAGGTACAACGCGCCGTCGGGCGCGTCGAGCGCCTGCATGCCCAGCACGTCTTCCGCGTAGCGGCGCCACGCATCGACGCGCGTCGCCTCGACGACGACATAGCCAAGCGCACGGACATCGATCATGTCGGCCTCCTCCTGGTTCAGAATCCGTTGTTCGTGAAAGGATTCTGGCCGGCCGGGGGTGGTGTTACATCGTCTGTTGGGACGAGAGGCGGCGGGGAATCGGAGCGGCGCAGACGCGCGCGCGACAGCCCGGCGGAACGGGCCATGCCTGCGGAAGGAGACGGAGTGCCGGTACAGGTTGCCGCGACGCGGCAACCGGGATCAGTCGAACGGGTTCAGCAACCTGACGCCGGTGCGGGCGAAATCCGCGACGTTGCGCGTCACCACGGTGAGATCGTTGATCAGCGCGGTGGCCGCGATCAGCTTGTCGAGTTCGTGCGTCGGATCGGGCACGCGCAAATGCCCCCACGTCTGGCTGATCTCGATGTCGACCGGCAGGATGTTCGGTGCATAGCCGGCCAGGATGGTTGCCACCCACGCCTCGAGCGCCGACGCCTGGGGGTGATCGCCGCGATGACGGATCAGGTCGACGCCGCGGCGAAGTTCAGCAACTGTCACGACGGACAGGTAAAGCGGGCTGGCGTCCGCCGCGGCCTGCCTGAAGAACGCCCGCACGCCACGGTTGGTTCGCTTGCCCTTCCTGATTTCACTGATGACGTTGGTATCAATCAAATAGGCTGGGCGATCCGGCAATTTTTCTTTTGATTTCAATTGGTTAGACGCACATTTCGGCGATAAAATACCCGTCAGAGTGTGCATCTTGCCGCCATAAGAATCAAGTGCTTACCTTTGTGTTCTGAATAGATCCAAGACCGACTGCGCTAGTCACGGCTCCGCGGGACTTCGAGGGCGCACTGGGGCTACCAGGTTTGAAGGCCGGTTCCGCTGTATGCAAGATCAATTGACAGGCCGCAGACCACCGACGCCATGTGGGGTTTTTGCTGCCGTCAATGCTGGAGATGCGAACCCGGGGCGTGCGAAGGCAGAAAAACTCACACCTCTCATTGGATCGTCCGATTCATCGACTTACCGATGATGCGCCCCTAATTGATGTGGCGGCCCCGTCGACGAAGCATCGTCATACACTCGGGTACATATGGGCAAGATGCGTGCAGGTCGCTATGGACACCCCTGAGGAAACATCTATAATCACATTTCCGTCAAATTTGACGGAACACCCAACTTTCCAGGAGAGGAATTTGCTGCTCGAGTACGGATTTCGGAACTTCTTCGCTTTTAAGGAAGGAGCCATCGTCTCCTTTAGGTTTGATGGAAACACCCCCGACACCATTAGCCAAGGGAGGCCAGCTGCTACGGTAATGGGAGTGAACGGTGCGAATGCCGCTGGTAAGACGCACCTCCTCAAAGCGCTTCATTTTCTGAGTTGGTTTGGCGCGCGCTCGTTCGATTGGAAACCGGAATCGAAGATGCCGATCGAGCCGTTTGGCGATAGCACCGAGCCCAGCGAATTCTATGCCGAATTTAAGATCGGCGAGTATACGTACAGGTATGAGATCTCGCTCACCGATGAAAAGGTATTGAGTGAAATTCTCCACCGAACCAAGTCGAAACGCGTCACTCTCTTCGAGAGAAAAGGTAATGCTATAGCCCACACAACAAAGGAGTTTAGCCTCCTTTCGACCCTCCAGCTAAGAAATAACGTCTCCATTATCTCGACCGCAAACCAATACCAACTCCCAATACTCGGAGACGTATTCGCATTTTTCTCAAATATAATCACCAATGTCGCATATAGCGGATTCCACCAACCCCTCGCCAGCATAAACGAAACGTCAGAATTTCTAAAAAAAGCACCGACATTTCATAAATTCGTTGAAGCGTTTATTTGCTCCTGTGACACTGGGGTTTCCAAAATAAAGATCCATGAGCGGGAGGGAGAAAAAGGCAAGCCAATATATTACCCCACATTCATTCACAATATCGGCAACAAAGAATATGAGGTAAGCACATTTGAAGAATCGAGTGGAACAAAGCGCCTATTTTCGATTCTGCCAGATTATCTCGGAACGCTCGCCGAAGGTGGCCTGCTGGTTGTGGACGAATTCGATTTGCACCTACATCCTCGAATTCTACCTAAACTCATTGACTTATTCACGGACGAAGATACCAATCCTCATAATGCACAGCTCATTTTTACGTCTCATGACAGTCGCATAATGGACAGTCTCGGCAGGTACCGCACGTACATTGTCGAAAAGCAAGACAACGAAAGCTTCGCATTCCGAATTGACGAAGTTCCTGGAGACATGCTTCGCAATGATCGCCCCATTTCCCCAATATACGAAGATGGAAAAATTGGCGGGGTGCCACACGTATGAGTAAAACAAAATTTTCAAATACAAAAAAGACCCACCATCTTTCTGCGATTCCAGAATTCGGACTTGAGTCAGAAAAAAATGATCTCACATCACGATGCAAATTCAATTTCTCGTATTTTTGCTCGCAAGACGGAGCTGGGAAAGAAGTGGGTGAACTGGAAAAACCAGATCTCACCGACCTATTCTCAAAATTAGTAGAATTTAGCCGCCTCCCACTATCTTACTGGAAAAAACAAAAACACGGAAAAGGGTCAACGCTTGCGATCTACAAAAGCTTCCCTTCACTTAGTGATTTTACACCTCCAAAACACGTACCTCACGACGTCCACTGGGGAAGATTTAGATTGGCAGGAGAAATTAGACTTGCCGGATTCGTCGTTCCGACTGAGCTCGACGGAATGATTCATCAAACCACGAACGTGAAGTTTGACTGCAATACATTTTACGTTGTATTCATCGATTACAATCATGGTTTTTATAAAACAAAAGAAAATTAGAAATAACTAGACCCACCGCCTCTCAGTTTAATTGACTCAAATATAATAATCGATCTGAGCATTTTTCTCTGCCAGCGAATCGTCGACAGGATAAAGTCGCACCGACCTGACGACGAAGCACTTTGCCGACATCATCGAAGCGATCATCGCAGAGGGGTAGATTGCACTGGCGAAGGTTTTACGGGCACGCGGCGTGACCGTGTGCCGCCGCGGCGTGTCGCTTGGCTGGATGAGCACCAATCCGGCGGCGCTCACTGAAGGCGTGAAGTTCAAAACGAAGCGCGGCTGCCTGACGCTGGAGACATTCAAAAAATATTCGAGCAGGCTCCCACAATCGCGAACTGGTTGGAAAACGCGATGTTATTGGCCTTCGTATCTGGGCAGGATCGATCGACCTGTGCCCGCCGGGAACGATCATGGATCAAACACGAGTACGCGCGCGTCGCGAGGCAGAAGGCCGGCGTAGTTGTAGAAATCCCGACGTCGCTGCAGCTGGACGCGATCGGAATGATCGCTCGCCGACGTGATTTCTCGTCGCAAGAATACGGGCGTCATCAGCCAGTATTTGATCCATTACACGGGTACGAAAAACGGAACTGTACCGGGCGCACCCGTTGGCCTGGCAGCCATATCTGAGGCGTTCGCCCGTGCTCGCCGGACGGCTGGTATCCCGGATGAGAATGCACCTTCATTCCATGAAATCCGAAGCCTCTCGAAGCGGCTCTATGACCAACAGGGCAACGTCGACATCAAAGCATTGCTGGGCCATATGTCCGACACGTCGGCTCAAACCTATGCGGATGCAAGAGCAATTGAACCAATCAGGGTGAACATCGGAGCGAGAATTGGGTAGACCAAAAGCACTGAAGAATGCCGGACTTCCGAAGCATCACTATGCACTGGAGCGCAGTGGCCGCTTGTACTGCAGCTACAGGAGCCCGCTTACGGGACATTCGTTTTCGATCGGTTACGACCGGGAAAAAGCGATCCAGTACGCTGTGGAGGCCAACGTAGCAGTGGCTGCTAATGCGAGTGCCAACACGCACGCGCAGCAGGCGATCAAGCATGGCTACGTCGACGCACGCGGCCTACTCGACGCTGACTCCATCACCAGGCGAGCAACTTTTTATGATCATGTGTGTGGGGTCTACTTTCTGCTTTCTGCTTTCTCAGGACACCATCGTGTACGTCGGGCAATCCAAAAACATACTGGGTCGCATCGCGACTCATCGATCTGAGGGTGAAAAAAGTTTCGACCGGATCTTCGTTATCGAATGCAAGCCGGCAGAACTGGACCATCTGGAGGCTCTATATATTGACAAGTTCCGGCCCGTGTACAACGCCGTCAGACCGTATGTAAGTCCCGCAGCATGCGCGTGGGATGCGTCCTTGGCCGCTATCCTGGGGGACGGCTGCGTGCAGAAGAGTTCCAATCAAATTCCGCCTGAACTCTGAATACCTCTAGGCCTGGCAAGGGTTTCCGGCCAATCGAACGCTTCAATCAAATACACGCCTGGCCTCGCCGGAATCCTGAATACGTTGAAAATCCGCGTCTTCGCCGACATCGGGCATGCTCATCAGCACTTGCGCAAATGTCTTTCGCTTCGGCCGGCCGAGCGCATCGGCCAGAATGGCCCGATGTTCGGCCTCGGCACTCCGGCCATTTGCCGCAGCCCGCTCGCGCAGGCTCTGAACGATATTGTCATCCACGTTACGCACCAGTAGATTTGCCATGGTTCCCTCCTTCCAGATTGATATCAATGATAGCGCCATGACCGGGAATTGCAATCATTGCTATCATCGCCAACAACGGAAGGAGGACGGTGGTTGGCGTCAGCGAACGGCAACGGGCCGCATGAACCCTTTCGGCATGCGCCGCTCGCCCGACACGTCGAACTGCTGTTTGAAAGGTAAGCCGGATCGAAACGGCGGGAAAGACAGCCGATCGGCTAGTCACGGCTGAACGGCCTGCGCGGGCGCGCGCCGATCGATGCGGGACGGCTGCATTCACCGATTCCGCGTGCGGTGCTCGCGAGGGTCGTCGGCCCTCCCGTGCCAACATCCATTGGCCCGCCCGTACCGGCGATGCCGGCCATTCCCCGCCCGGCACACGCAACGACGCCCCGCCGCTCAGAACCGATACGAAATCCCGATCTGCAACACCGGATACCACCGGTAGCGCGACATCACCTGCCGCAGCGAATCCAGCCCGCTCGCGGCCAGGATCTGGCTCTTCACGGGCCCGGCCGCGGCCGCCAGCTCCGGCGACAGCGTGTACGAGCATTTCGGTATCCCGTACGCGACGCCGAGGTCGGCGACGAATCCCAGCCCTTTCGACGCCGGCCGGTGCCCGTAGCCGATCCCGAAGTACGGCATCACGGTCGGATAGCGCGCTTCGGCCACCGCGTACATCCCCGGCCGCGCCGGATAACGCTTGCCGCCGAACACGTAAGTGCCATTGGTCGGCACCGATACGCCGCGAAGCTCGTCGTCGTTGAAGCGTAGCCCGAGCGTCGCGCGGAAGCCGCTGCCTCGCCACGGAAAGATGTCCGCGTACAAGCCGCCCTGGCGCAGCTTCAGGTCGTCCTGGTAGCGATTGCCGGCCACCGTGAAGTCATGCGAAAGATCGATCGCATTGAAATCCGCATGCGCACCGAGCATCGAATTGAAGCTCACGGCCGCGCCGATGCCCACGCCCTGCGTGCCGCCCTGCAGGTAGATTTCCTGCGCATGCGCACTCGCGGCGAACACCACCGCGACGAATGCCCATTGGTTCACTGTCGTTTTCACGGGCGCCTCCCCCGACATGTGCCGGGCGCGCCTCGCCAACGCATGCGGCCTGCGTCGCCATGCGTGATGCGAACCCCGGCACGACACCTTGCAAGCACGCTTGCTGTTCGACGGATCGGGAACACGTTGCCCATGCGCATGACCGATACGACATGCGCGGCAGGTACGTCGCGACAGGCGACGCCCGCGGCCCGATCCGATTCCCCGTTTGTTTCGATGTCGTTGCATGCCGCCGACGCGTTCGTCGTTCTCGCGAAATTCGTTTGCGCCGGCGGCACCGGGTCAACCGCAAGGCACGTGCCATGCGGCGCAAACCTAAGCGGGAAAAGGGTCACCTCAAAGCACGGACGCTCACGCGGGTTGTAATCGGAGGAAATGTTTCAGAAACGCATCCTTATTCGGCAGACGATGCCGGAGCGTGCGATCCGGCGTGCCACGCATCGATATCGCAAATGCCTGCCGAACGAGGCGGGATGGACTTCAGCGTTGGGGAATGGTCGGTGCCGTCGAGCGCGTGCGGCGGAATGCATGGAAGAAACGTTGCAACGGTGCGACCTCGCGCCGATGGCGCAATGCGCTGCCGCGCGTGGCAATGCAGGGTGAATACGGATGCCGGCGCGTGTCTCTCATTTGAATGCAATGACGACGCGCTGCTTTAAAGCCGCTGGAGATCGCCATCCGAATGGAGCAGCTTGGTACAATCCATCGACCAAGACCAAGCCGATTCATATAAGTCAATCCGGCAACCGGAAAATTGCAGACGAGGCATCCCGCCTGGAATATCCGTACCCACCTTCGGCAATTTATAAGACCAATCGACTAGCGGGGAAACTGTGAAACACATCGCAATTCTTTTGTTGGTTGCAGCCATTGTTGCTGGTTGCGATTCGAAACAATCCAACACTAGCGCTCAGTCGTCAGCGACGAGTCCTGGAACGTCAAGCGATAACTCCACGCCACAGCAACCGCCTCCAGTGGTAGCTCCTGCACCTCCGCCCCCTTCCCACAACTACGCAATGAGTCAGGATGGCACGTATGGTTACGAGCCTGCGCTTAGTGAAGATGATGTGAGAGCAGGAAAAGCCACGAAGGCGCTTGTCATGATGCGCTATGTTGGCCTCAGGGATGGCAGCTATATTCTGCTTCTCGTCGATGAAGACAATCCGAATATTTCGAATCGCATTACCTGTTCGGCCCCTTGCAATTTCGCCAAGTCGCAAACCATGGCCGGTGATTCGATTCTAAAAACTGAAACCGTACGGGTTGTACCTAATTCCCTGATCGGCGCGATGATCGAAGACGCGATGTCAGGGCAACTGACACCCTACGGTCAACACACGTCAACGTTGACCCAATCTCAACAATCAGCAGCTACGGCACCCTCGACACAAGCAAACTTGCCTGTTGCTCAGCCGGTGGCAACTCAACCCGCAAGCGACGCGGCGGCTTCGCCGCTGCAACAAACAAGCTTCGACTGTGCCAAAGCCAAGTCCATTCCGGAATTTCTGATCTGTCACGATCCGGATCTCGCGGCTTCAGATCGGGATCTTGCCGCGACATACCAACAAGCGAAGGATGCCGTCATCGACAAGGCCGCCTTTGTTGAGCGGACACGCAAACAGTGGAATTTTCGCGAGAAGAATTGCCGCGACAAGGACTGTCTGACATCGTGGTATGCGTACCAGAAGCGCGTCCTCACGAAGATCGCCCAAACCGGCGATGTCAACGTTCAAGACAATTGATACGACTCGCGCGACGCTAAAGCCTGCTCGTCCGGGCAGGCTTTTTTCACCCGCTACAACCCATACCCCCCCGAAACATTCAACTGCTGCCCGGTAATGTAACCAGCCCGATCCGACGCCAGGAACACCGCCGCCCGCCCGACATCGTGCGCCTTCCCCCAGCGCTTGAGCGCGAGCATCTTCTGCGTCTCGTCGATCCACGCCTGGTCGAACTGCCCCTGTTCGAGCAGCACCGGAAACATCCCGGTCTCGATCACGCCGACCAGGATCGAATTCGCGCGAATGTCGTAGCGCCCTTCCTCGCGCGCCAGCCCTTTCACCAGCGCCTCGTTCGCCGCCTTCGGTGCGACCGACAACCCGTCGCGCTCGGGCCAGCGCAGATGCCCGGCCGACCCGAGCGTCACGAACGATCCGCCGCCCGACGCACGGAAGTGCGGCAGCGCGGCCTTCGCCGCGACGAAGAAGCCGATCGTCTCGACGTCGATCGCGCGGCGCCAGTCGTCGTGCGTCATGTCGCCGATATGACGCTGGTTCACGAACGGCCCGGCCGCCCAGACCACCGTGTGCACGCGGCCATGCGCGCCGATCGCGGCCGCGAGCGCGGCGTCGACCTGTGCGGGATCGGTCACGTCCACGCAGTGCGTGGTGGCTGCGACACCCTCGCCGCGAATGTCGCGCGCGACCCGCTCGGCCACGTCGGCCTTGCTGCGGTAGCCCACCGCGACCGGCACGCCGGCCCGCGCGAACTCGAGCGCGACACCCTGCCCGATCCCGCCGCTGCCGCCGAACACCAGCACCGCACCCTGCGGAAACCCGTTGTCGTTCATGCGTTCATCCCGTTCGTGTACGGCGGCGCTCAGGCCGCCGCCTCGGTCCCCGCCCGCAGGCGGTACTTCAGCACCTTCCCGGCCGCACTCGTCGGCAGTTGCTCGACGAACGTGAAATAACGCGGCACCTTGTAGTTCGCCATGTTGCGGCGCGCCCAGTCGTTCAGTTCGTCGGCGTCGGCATGCGCACCCGGCCGCAGTACGACATACGCGTGCCCGACCTCGCCGAGCCGCGTATCGGGCACGCCGACCAGCGCGACCTGCGCGATCGCCGGATGCGCGGCGAGCAGCCGCTCGATCTCGGCCGGATAGCAGTTGAAGCCGCCGACGATGAACATGTCCTTGATGCGGTCGGTGATCTTCAGGTTGCCGTTCGCGTCGACGCAGCCGAGATCGCCCGTATGCAGCCAGCCATCGGGATCGACGGTTTCGCGCGTCGCGTCCGGCTGGTTGAAGTAGCCGCGCATCACGTTGTAGCCGCGCACCCAGATCTCGCCGGTCTCGTCCGGCCCGACCGGCGCGCCGCCCGGGCCCGCGATGCGCAATTCGACATCCGGCATCGGCCGGCCGGACGTACAGGCGACCGTCTGCGCATCGTCGCCTTGACGGCACAGCGTCGCGAAGCCGCACGATTCGGTCAGCCCGTAGCCGGTCAGCACCGTCTCGAAGCCGAGCTCGGCGCGCATCCGTTCGATCAGGCTCGGGGCGATCGCCGCCGCGCCCGTGACCGCGATCCGCAGTGACGACAGGTCGCGCGTCGCGCGATCGGGCGCGTCGAGCAGCGCGTAGTACAGCGTCGGCGGGCCGGGCAGCACCGATATGCGGTCGTCGGCAACGCGCCGCAGCACGTCGGCCGGCTGGAACACGAGATGCGGCAGCACGGTCGCGCCGCTCGACAGCGCGGCGAGCCAGCCCGCCTTGTAGCCGAACGTGTGGAAGAACGGATTGACGATCAGGTAGCGATCGTCAGGTCGCACGCCGGCGATCGCCGCCCACGCCTGCGCGGCGCGCAGGTTCTGGCCGTGCGCGGTCATCACGCCCTTCGGGCGGCCCGTCGTGCCGGACGTGAACATCAGGTCCATCACGGTGTCGGGCGTCACCTGTGCCTCGCGTTCGCGCACCGCGTCCAGCGGCACCTCGGCGCCGCGCGCGAGGAACGCGTTCCAGGTCTCGTCGTGCGCGCCGGGCGGCGGTTCGCCATCGAACACGACGACGCGCTCGAGCGTCGCCGGCCGATGCGGCGCGAGCATCGCCGGATAGGATTCGCCGAGGAACGTGCCGCAGCAGAACAGCAGCCGCGCGCCGCCGTCGTGCAGGATGCCGCCCACCTCCATCCCCTTCATCCGCGTATTGACCGGCACGAGGATCGCGCCGACGGTGTGGATCGCCAGCGCCGCGACGATCCATTGCGGCAGGTTCGGCGCCCACACCGCGATGCGGTCGCCGGCCTCGATGCCGCTCGCGAGCAGCGCGCGGGCCGCGTCGAGGCGGGCCGTGTCGAGTTCCGCGTAGGTCAGCCGGCCGTGCTCCGACTCGATCGCCGGATGCGCGCCGTGGCGCGCGGCTGCCCGTGCGATCAGCGCGGGCGTGGTCAGGATTTCGTTGTCCATCGTCATAGATCAGGGTGGCCGTGCGCGCCGCCGGCGCGCATCGGCTCAGTCGGGAAACACGACGCGCAGTGCGTCGCTCGCGGGCCGTGCGCAACAGGCGAGCGTCCAGCCGGCCGCGATCTCGTCGTCGTCGAGCACGTGGTTGCTGTCGAGCGCGACCTCGCCGCGCTCGATCCGGCACATGCACGCGCCGCATTGCCCCATCCGGCAGGAATTCGGCGCCGGTACACCCGCGCGCAGCATCGCGTCGAGCAGCGTTTCGCCGGGCGCGCTGTCGAACGCGAACGCGTCGCCGTCGAGCACCGTCTCGATCGCCGCACCGTCGCCGGGCGCCGATGCTGCCGCCGTAGTCGCCGTTGCCGCCGTAGTCGCGGCCGGCACCGGCGCATCGGGCAACGACGCGAACCGCTCGACATGCACGCGCGCACGCGGCAGCCCGAGGCCGAGCATCGCGGCCAGCGCGTTCTCCATGAACAGCGCGGGCCCGCAGATGAACGTCTCCTGCCGGCTGAACGGCCGCGCGAGTTCCTCGAGATGGCGCTGCTGCGGAATGCCCTGCACGCTGTCGAGCCAGTGAATCACGCGCAAGCGCCCGGGATGGCGCTGCGCGAGCTGCTGAAGTTCGTCGCGGAAAATCACCGAGCGTTCGTCGCGGTTCGCGTAGATCAGCGTCAGCATCCCGCGCCCGTGCACGAGCGCCGATTTCAGGATCGACAGCACGGGCGTGATGCCGCTGCCGCCCGCGAACAGCAGCAGGTCGCCGTCGAGCGCGCGCGGCGTGAACACGCCGGCCGGCGGCAGCACCTCGAGCGTGTCGCCCGCCTGCACGCGGTCGCACAGCCAGTTCGACGCCCTGCCGTCGCGCACGCGCTTGACGGTGATCTTCGGCGCGGCGTCGATGCCGGGCGCGCTCGACAGCGAATAGCAGCGCGCAACGGCCGCGTCCGCGCACGGCACGTTCAGCGTCAGGAACTGCCCGGGCCGGTATGCGAATGCGTCGCGCAACGCGGCCGGCACGTCGAACACGAACGAGCATGCGTCGTCGCTTTCGGCAATCACTTCGGCGACGGTCAGCCGATGGAAGCGCGAATCGCTCATCGCCGGCTCCTCACGTCACGCGGCCGCACGGGCCACCGGCGCGCCGGGCGTCGTGTAGGCGCCGTCGAGATAGACGAGCGGATCGACGTCGCCGCACATCAGCACCTCGCGAATGCGCCCGATGAACACCGTATGCGTGCCGTATTCGAAGCGGCCGTCCTGCTCGCAAACGAGGCTCGCCTGCGAATCGCGCAGATAGGGCACGCCGTGCGGCGACGTGTGCCAGTCGCCGGTCGTGAAGCGCGCTTCGCCCTTCAGCCGGCCGCTGCAGTCGATCGCGATGCCTTCGTGGCGGGCCGACAGCACGTTCACGCAGAACGGGGCGCCCGCATCGAGCGGCGGATACAGCGACGCGGTGCGGTTGATGCAGATCAGCAGCGAAGGCGGATCGGTCGACAGCGAGTCGACCGCCGTCGCGGACATCGAGTAGCGCCGTCCGTCGTGCGCGCTGCTGATGACCGTGACGGAGCGCGCGAGGCGGCGCATCGCGAGCAGCATGTCGGTGCGCAGCGGATGGGGGGTGAGATCGCTCATCATTGGACTCCGTCAAGTTCAGTCGTGGATGGCCGGGCCGGCCGGCCGCCGGCGTCGGCCGCGTGCGCGGCCAGGTGATCGGCGGCGATATACCCGAAGGTCATCGCCGGGCCGAGCGTCGAGCCCGCGCCGGGGTAGCTCGCGCCCATCATCGACGCGCTGGTGTTGCCGATCGCGTAAAGGCCGGCGATCGGCTCGCCGTCGGCGCGCAGCACGCGGGCCAGCGCGTCGGTGACGAGCCCGCCCTTCGTGCCGATGTCGCCCGCGTCGATCCGCACCGCGTAGAACGGCGCGTGGTCGACCGGCCCGAGGCACGGGTTGGGCTCGTTCCGCGGATCGCCGTAATACGTATCGAACGCGTTGTCGCCCTTGCCGAACGCCTCGTCGATTCCGGTCGCCGCGTAGCGCGCCATGTCGCGCAGCGTGTCGTGCAGCCCGGCCGCGTCGACGCCGATGCGCGCCGCAAGCGCGTCGATCGTGTCGGCCTTCACGAGCACGTTGCGAAACGCCGCCGGAATCCGCGCATCGGGCATCATCGACGCCGGCATGATCGGCCCGCACGGATACTTGCGGCGAAACCGCGCGTCGAACACCATCCATGCGGGCACGCTCGTGCCGGTGCGCGCATGGTCGCGATACATCGCCGGCACGAATTCGGAATACGGCGCGGCTTCGTTGACGAAGCGCTTGCCGAGGCCGTTGACGATCACGCAGCCCGGCAGGTTGCGTTCGACGAACAGCGCGCGCTGTTTCTCCTCGCCGGCGACCCCGACCGTCGGTGCGCCCCACACGTGCTCCATCAGCGCCAGCGCGCCGCCGAGCCGATGGCCTTCGGCGATCGCATCGCCGGTGTTGGCAGGCGGCGTCGCGCTCCACCGCGCCTGCGTCGGCTGCGGCAGGTAGCGTTCGCGCATCGGCTGGTTACGCTCGAAACCGCCCGCGCCGAGGATCACGCCGCGTCGCGCGGCGATTGTCACGGGCTGCCCGAAGCGCTGCGCGCGCACGCCCGTCACGCGGCCGTCCACGTCGAGCAGGTCGCGCATCGGCGTGTCGAGCCACACGGGCACGTTGCGCTCGAGCAGCGCGCGGCGCAGCCCGCCGATCAGCGCATTGCCGAGCGTCAGGCGCCGGTCGCGCCGCGTGCGGCGGCGCATCCCGATATCGAGCCAATAGCGGCCGAACTGTGCGATCGCGAGCGTCATGAAGCCGGGCCCGCGCGAGAACAGCGTGTGCGCTTCCTTCGACGTCACCGCCACACGTCCGCCGATCAGCGTGCCGGGCGACGGCGGACGCAGCCGGTCGAGCTCGTCGCCGAGCAGGCCGCCGTCGAACGGCAGCGGATCGAGCGCGCGATAACCCGGCATCGCGCCCGGCACCTTCTGGAAATAGTCCGCGTACTTCGGCAGCGACTGGTAGCGCACCGGGGTCTTCGATTCCAGGTAGCGCAGCATCTCCGGCGCGCGGTCGAGATACGCGTCGAGCTTCTCGGGCGTCGACGCGCCGGCCACGCAGGCTTCGATGTAGCCGCGCGCGGCCTCGCGCGAATCGGTCGCGCCCAATTCGGCGATATGGTGGTTGCACGGCACCCAGATCCCGCCGCCCGACACGGCCGACGTGCCGCCGTACAGCGCCGTCTTCTCGATCACGACGACGGACAGGCCGCGGTCGGCCGCGCGGCACGCGGCGAGCAGCGCACCCGCGCCCGAACCGACGACCACCACGTCGAACACGTATTGCTGTGCTTGCGGGTCGTTCATCGCGTCTCCGTCAGATGAAGAAGTCGGTGTTCTCGCGGCCGAGCATCACGGCGCCGAGGTTCTGGCCGAAACGGTCGACGTTGTTCGCGTAATGCGCGCGGGCCGCATGCAGGTCGAGGAAGCGGCGCACCAGCGGATTGCGGTGATAGATGCCGTTGCCGCCCGCGTAGCGCAGCAGCGCGTTCGCCGCCTGCGCGCAGCGCTCGGCGACCTGCGCGGACTGGTAGCGGAAATGCACGCGGCGCTCGATCGACACGGCCGGGCCGCCCGTCACCGACGCCATCAGTTCCGCGAAATTGCGCTTGAGCAGCACCTTCATCTCGTCGATCGCGACGGCCGCGTTCGCGCACGCGTTCTGCGCACCCGGATCGTCGGTCGTCTTCGCGCCGCTGTTGGCCGATACGCGCGTGGCCGCATAACCGGTGAAATCGTCGAGCGCGCCCTGCAGCGCGCCGATGCACGACGTGCACACCGCGCGCACGAAGATCTGCGCGAACGGCAGCCTGAACAGCGGCGCGTCGTTGACGGCGAGGCCCGGGCTCGTGCCCATCATCCCGTCGATGGCCTTGTGCGTGCGGTACGCGGGCACGAACACGTCGTCGACGACGATGTCGTGGCTGCCCGTCGCGCGCAGGCCGAGCACGTCCCAGTCCTGCTGGATCCGGTAATCGGATTTCGGCAGCAGGAAGGTGCGGTATTCGGGCGGCTGGCCGGCCTCGGCCGGCGGCACCAGCGCGCCGAGGAACACCCATTCGCACAGTTCGCTGCCGCTCGAGAACTTCCAGTGGCCCGACAGGCGGAAGCCGCCGTCGACCGGCGTGACGCGGCCGACCGGCATGTAGGTCGACGCGATCAGTGTCGCCGGGTCGTTGCCCCACACGTCCTGCTGCGCGCGCGCGTCGAACAGCGCGAGCTGCCAGTTGTGCACGCCGACGACGCCGTACACCCACGCGGTCGACATGCAGCCGCGCGCGAGTGCCATCTGGATGTCGAAGAACGCCTGCGGATCGAGCTCGTAGCCGCCGTAGCGCTTCGGCTGCAGCACCTTGAAGAAACCGGCGGCCTGCATGTCGGCGATCGTCTCGGCCGGGATGCGGCCCTGTGCTTCCGCCTGCGCGGCGCGGCCGGCCAGCGTCGGCGCCAGCGCCTCGGCCCGGGCGATCAGCGTGGCAGCCAATGCGTTCGAATCGTTGTCGCGATGCACGAATGTCTCCTGTGGAACGGGGGCTGCGCCGCGGCGCCCGCCCCGCTCTCGTTCAAAGTTGTCCGGCGCGGCCTGGCCGCGGGCGATGCTCGCCACCACCGATGGTCGGCTTCGCGCGACCGCGCCGCATCGTCCGACCGGACGGGACGACGGGCGCGGCCCGACCCGCCTTACGCGCAGGCACGCTCCTTCTCCTTGTTGAAGAACGGGATCACGTGCTCGCCGATATTGCGGATCGTCTCCATCTGCGCTTCGTGCGGCACCGTCCCCATCTGGCACAGGAACAACACTTCGTCGACGCCGGCTTCCTGCAGGCGGCCGACATAGCCGATGCAGTCGTCCACCGTGCCGTACGCGTGGTTCGGGTTCATCATCGCGAGCGCCGGATCGGCGAAGTTCACGACGACTTCCTCCGACGCGAAGCGCGAGCGGATCACCATCTCGCCGGTGTCGGCCTGCACGAGGTCGTCGCCCCACTTCGCCGGGTCCGGACGCTCGCCGCCCGTGTACCAGTACGCGAGCGATTCCATGAAGTAGCGCTGGCCGCGGATGCCGATCTTGCGGGCGGCCTGGCCGTCGGCCATCACGACCGTCGGGCACAGCGCCGCGAGGTGCTGGGTCGGGCGGAAGCCGACCTGGTCTTCCGGCTTGCGGCTCGCCCACGCTTCGCGATACACGGCGTTCTTCTTCGCGACTTCATCGGGGCCGCCGAAGCCGAGCACCAGCGCGCCCATCCCGCGCTGGCCGGCGCGCAGCAGCGCGTCGGTGTTGGTGCACGCGAGATACATCGGCGGGTGCGGGTCCTGGAACGGCTTCGGGTGGATCGGACGCTTCGGGATCTTGATGTACTTGCCGTCGTGCTCGATCTCGTCCTGCACGAACATCTTCGGCACGAGGTACATCGATTCGTCGATCATCGGCTGCAGCTCGTTGAGGTCGTAGCCGAACGCGCCGGCTTCCTGCTGGCTCCCGCCCTTGCCGACGCCGAAGTGCACGCGGCCGCCCGACAGGATGTCGAGCAGCGCGACGCGCTCGGCGACCTTGATCGGGTGGTTCATCGCGGGCGGCAGGCACACGACGCCGTGGCCGAGGCCGATGCGCGTCGTGCGACCGGCCAGGTACGCAAGGAAGGTTTCCGGCGCGCTCATGTGCGCATAGTTGGTCAGCGACGTGTGCTCGACGCACCAGATCGTGTCGAAGCCGACCTGCTCGGCGAGCAGCGCCTGTTCGACCGTCTCCTTGAACACCCGGTGGTCGCCCTCGCGCGATGCGTCGGTGGTCTGGGCTTCGTAGATGAGGGAAAACTTCATTGCGTGCGTCTCCATGTATGTTGGACGAGTCGGGGTCGCGCAGCCCGCCCGCACGATACGGACGAATAGCGACGGTCCACGGATGGGAGTGTCGGCGCGCGGCCGGGCGCGGGCATCGTCTGTTCGGAGTATCGGCACGCATGCGGGGACAGAGGGGTTTCACGGTCATCCGATCGGACTGCGTGAGCGCACGAACGGCGCGCTAGCATCGAACGGCGGCACGTTGCATGCCGCCCACATCAAGACAAGGGAGATCCGGGATGAAGGTTTCGATGCTGCTGTATCCCGTCGACGACATCGACACGGCGCTGCCGCTGTTCGTCGACGGGCTGGGCCTGAACGTGAAGTTCCGCGACGGCGATCGTTATTGCGCGCTCGACGGCGGCCCGCTGACGATCGCGCTGGTCGCGGGCGACGAGCAGATCGTCGAGCGCGCGGCGCTCACGCTGCGCGTCGACGAGGACGACGACCTGTATGCGGCGATGGCGCGGGTCGTGAAGGCCGGCGCGTCGGTGCGCGTGCCCGTGCAGGCCGGGCCGCACGAATACCGCGCGGTGCTGGAGGACAAGAACGGCGCGCTGCTGGTGATTTCGCAGAAGCGGGCCGCATGACGGTCGCATGACGGAGCGCGTCACATCGCGTTGCGCGGGCGCCGGAGCCGGGCGCGTCGCACGTGGCGAGCCCGTTACGCGTTCGCGCCCGGTGTGCTCAGGTCGCTCGCTTCCAGCAATTCGAGCAGCGTGCGCGCCGGCTGGCTGAGCCGCTTCGCGGCCAGTGCGATGAATTCGATGTCGGGCAGCTCGGGCAACGCGCCGCCGTTGACCAGCGGCGCCAGCCCGCCCGTCGACAAATAGTGCGACGTCGCGGTCAAGCCGAGCCCCGCGCGCGCGGCCGCGATGCAGCCCGGCTGGCTGCTGCTCGAGCACACGACTTCCCAGCCGATGCCCTTCTCGGCGAGCGCGTTCAGGACGATCGCGCGCGTCACGCTCGGCTCGGCGACCAGCACGAGCGGCAGCGGTCGCTCCGGATCGACGACGGTGCCGGGCCGCGCGACCCACTCGAGCCGCGTGCGCAGGAGCGGCGTGCCGCGCCGCTCGCCGAGCCGCCGCTTGCCGATCATCAGGTCGAGCGCCCCCGCGTCCAGCCCTTCGTAGAGCCGGCTCGTCATGCCGGTGGTGATCTCCAGCGCGACGTCCGGGTGCGCGGCGCGAAACCCGGCCAGCACGTCCGGCAACGCGACGAGCGCAAGATCGTCCGGCGCGCCGAGCCGCACCAGGCCCTGCAGCCTCGGCTTGCGGAATTGCGATTCCGCGCGGTTCAGCGCCTGCAGGATCACGTTCGCATGCACGAGCAGCGCCTCGCCGTCGGCCGTCATCGCGATCGAATGGGTGTCGCGCACGAACAGCCGCCGCCCGACGCTTTCTTCGAGACGACGGATGTGTTCGCTGACGCTCGACTGGTTGAGCCCGAGCTGCCGGCCCGCTTCGGTGAAGCTGCGGCAGTTCGTGACGGTCGCGAACGTCTTGAGCCAGACGGGATTGAGCATCCCGCATTGTCATCGTTGTTTCCGATGACAGTCAACGTCATCAGGCAGCTTCCCGATGACCATCGGAATCGGTACCATCGTGCGCTTGAAGACCGGCTGGCGCCGTGCCGACGCGCCGCCCGCGCCGGCCTTCGCACCATCGAATTCGCCATGTCCCGGGAACCCACACACTCCGCGCTGCTCTGGATCGTCGCCGCTGCGTTCTTCATGCAGTCGCTCGACACGACGATCGTCAACACCGCCCTGCCTTCGATCGCGCAAAGCCTGAACGCGTCGCCGCTCGCGATGCAGCCCGTCGTGGTCATCTATACGCTGACGATGGCGATGCTCACGCCGGCGTCCGGCTGGCTGGCCGACCGGTTCGGCACGCGCCGCGTGTTCTCGATTGCGATTCTCGTGTTCGTGCTCGCATCGATCGGCTGCGCGGCGTCGCATACGCTCGGCCAGCTCGTCGCCGCGCGCGCGCTGCAGGGCATCGGCGGCTCGATGCTGCTGCCGATCGGGCGGCTCGCCGTGCTGCGCCGCGTGCCGGGCGAACAGTACGTCGCGGCGATCGCGTTCGTGTCGACCGCCGGCCAGCTCGGCCCGATCGTCGGGCCGACGCTCGGCGGCTGGCTCACGCAGGCGATTTCGTGGCACTGGGTGTTCATCGTCAACGTGCCGGTCGGCGTGGTCGGCTTCCTCACCGTGCAGCGCTACCTGCCGCACGACCAGGCGACACAACCGCCGCCCTTCGATTTCGTCGGCTGTGCGCTGCTGTCGGTCTCGATGATCGCGCTGTCGCTCGCGATCGACCCGCCGATGCCCGCGCATCGCGCCGCATGGGCGGCCGGGCTCGCGGCGCTCGGGCTGGCGAGCGCGCTCGCGTACCTGCCGTACGCGCGGCGCCGCGCGCAGCCGCTGTTCCGGCTCGGGCTGTTCCGCGAGCCGAATTTCGGTTCGGGGCTGCTCGGCAACCTGCTGTGCCGGATCGGCACGAGTTCGGTGCCGTTCATGCTGCCGCTACTGATGCAGGTGCAGCTCGGCTATACGCCGCTGCAATCGGGGCTGATGATGCTGCCGGCCGCGATCGCGGGGGTCATCGCGAAACGCTGGATCGCGCCGCTCGTGAAGCGCTTCGGCTATGCGGCGTTCCTGGTCGTGAATACGGGGATCGTCGGGTGCGCGATCGCGGGGTTCGCGCTGGTGTCGGTGCGGCCCGCGCCGGTACTGGAAAGCGTGCTGCTGATCGTGTTCGGCACCGCGAACTCGATGCAGTTCGCGGCGATGAACGGCGTGACGCTCAAGGGGCTGTCGCATGCCGACGCCGGCAGCGGCAACAGCCTGTTCACGATGATGCAGATGCTGGCGATGGGGCTCGGCGTGTCGATCGGCGGCGGCCTCGTCAACCTGTTTGCCGCCTATCGGGGCTCGATGGCGCACGGATTCATGCTGTCGTTCGCGTGCATGGGTGGGGTGACGCTGCTGTCGTCCATCGTGTTCCGGCGGATCGATACGGCCGCGCCGCCGGCCGGTGCCGCAGCGCGCCCGTCCGCGTGAGCGCGGCCGTCAGTTCACCTGACGGCGCTCGACGACGCGCTTGAGCACCCAGCGAATCGACGAGCCGTCGGCCGGCGGCCGAGCCACGCGGTATTCGTCGATTTCGAGCGTGTACTGGTATCCGGGCTGGTAAGCGAAGCCTTCGATGCCCGCGTACCACAGGCTCCACGGCTCGTTCGGGCCGTTTCGCACCTGCAGGCACTCCATCGGCGCGACGCCCGTGCATCGCGCGGATTGCGGCGCGACCTGGACGGTCCTGGTCACCGGCTTGCCGTCGGCCGGGCGCACCGCGTTCGGCGCCGTGGCGACCGCGTCGGTCTGGCATCCGGCGAGGAGCGTGCCGCCGGCAATGACGGCCGCGCCGAGCAGCGTTCTGGATTGGCGAATCATCTGATGTTCCTCAGGAAGCGTTGGAGGGCCGATTAGAAATCCTCGTCGCGGGAAAGTTCACAAACACCTTACAGAAACAGGGCCGCCACCTTCATTCGTGGGATGTCGCGCGCGCGCCGGTCCGTTACCGTGATCCGGTTCAGCTGCGCGCATCGCCGCCGGCGGCTCGCACGTGCACGCCGGGCGGCGGGGCCTGTTCAGCCCTGCCGACCCGGTGCCCGCAACAGGAGACAACCCGAATGACCACGGCGCCCGCGGCCCTGCCGCCGTATCTCGCCCAGCGCGGGCCTGCGCACGCCCGAAGGAATCGAGTGCCGTTTCCGCGTGTGCCCCGGCGGCAGCGCCGGTTCGACGAGCACCGGCCGCCCGGAAAACCGCGACGACAACGCGCAACGCACACCGGCCACGCGGATGGCGCGGCTCGGCAAGTCACCGCCACATCGCGAAAACGATGACGCGGCTGTGCGCGCCCGCCGCGCGCTTCATTACCGGTCAGGCGATCGCCGTCGACGGCGGGTTCACCGTGTGACGATCGTGTACCATCGACGCTTCCCGACTGGCCTGATCGCGCTGCGTTCGTCCGCCCGCCTCCACGCGTACGATCCGCTCAGCACACCCCGCATCACATGACCTCACCCGTTCCGTCCGACGCCGCGCTGCGCCCGCTGCCGATCGATGCGCTGACCGTGCCGGCCGCGCTCGACGGACGCACGGGCACCAACCGCTCGACCGGCACGCATCCGCAGATTGCCGCGACCAACGACCTCGACGCGGTGCGCGCCTGGCTCGCGCGCTTCGTCGACACACCGACCACGTTCCAGAATTACCGCAAGGAAGCCGAGCGCCTGCTGCTGTGGGCCGTGATCGCGTGCGGCAAGCCGCTGTCGTCGCTCACGCACGAAGATCTGATCGTCTACCGGCAGTTCCTGCTCGCGCCCGCGCCGGCCGAGCTGTGGTGCGCGAACGGCGGACGCAAGCATCCGCGCGACGATCCGCGCTGGCGGCCGTTCTACGGGCCGCTGTCGGCGGCCAGCCAGCGGCAGGCGCTGGTGATCCTGAACGTGATGTTCTCGTGGCTCGTGCAGGCCGGTTACCTGGCCGGCAATCCGCTCGCGTTGTCGCGCCAGCGGCAGCGCCGGCCCGCACCGCGCGTCACGCGCCATCTCGGGCAACCGCTGTGGCAGTCGGTCAAGGAGGCGATCGCCGCGATGCCGCGCGACGACGCGCGGGCGGGCTTCCATGCGGACCGCGCGCGGTGGCTCTTCACGCTGCTGTATCTCGGCGGGCTGCGCATCACCGAAGCGGCCGACACGACGATGGGCCAGTTCTTCTGCCGGCGCGACGCGGACGGGCGCGACCGCTGGTGGCTCGACGTGACGGGCAAAGGCGGCCGGCAGCGGCTCGTGCCGGCCACCGACGAAATGATGGCCGAGCTGTCGCGCTACCGGCGCGCGCACGGCCTGCCCGCGTTGCCGTCCGACGGCGAGTCCACGCCGCTCGTGCTGCCGGTCGGCCAGGCGCGCAAGCCGCTCACGCGCGCGGCGCTGCACCGGATCGTGAAGCAGGTGTTCCGGCACGCGGCCGACCGGCTGCGCGCGAACGGCGAAGCCGGCGAGCAGCAGGCACGCGTGCTCGAACAGGCATCCGCGCACTGGCTGCGCCACAGCGCGGGCTCGCACATGGCCGACGGCCGCGTCGACCTGCGGCTCGTGCGCGACAACCTCGGCCACGTGTCGCTCACGACGACGAGCCAGTACCTGCATGCGGACGACGACTGGCGGCATCGCGAGACGGAGGAGAAGCACCGGATCGGGTGGTAGGCGCGCACCGGCCTGACGGCTCCCGGCTCGCACGCCGCGTCGGCGCTCAGTGATCGAGTTCGAGCCCGCCCAGGCCGCCGTTGCTGCGGCATTTCGCGCGGTCGCTTTTCGCCGGCACGTCGATCTGGCCGCACAGCACGTCGATGCGCTTGCGGTAGCTGTCGATCAGGCACTGCGTCGTCGTGCAGCGGTTACGCGTCTTCAGCCACGCCCTCTGCGTCGCCATGAGCTGCTCGTGCTCGGGCGGATGCTCGACCGGATAGTTGCTGAAGTCGTCGAGCATGTGCTGGAAATCCGCGTTGAGCGCATCGTCGAGACGCGACAACGTCGGATTGGCGCAGATTTCACGCTCCACGAACGTGGACGCCTTCGTGCAGTTGAACGACGCGGCGTGCGCGCCGGTCATGCCGGCGACGACGGCCAGCGCAACGAGCCATGCTTTCATGTGGGTGCCGTAACGAAGAAATCGGCGGCCGCGGATCGGCTCGCCGTGGCGGACGAACGGGAATGCGCGTCGCCGGATGCCCGTCGCCGGAAGCCCGTCGCCGCGATCCGGCAGCTTAGGGCAACGTGCATCGCAGTTCAATACACGATGCCGCTTCCCCACACCCTCGCCGCACGCCGCGCGGCACGTCACGCCCGATCAGTACACGCCCACCCAGTGCCCGGGCACCCACGCCCAGTGATTGCCGGCCCACCGGTAATGCCCCTTCGCCCAGCGATAGCCCGGCGCGGGCATCGGCGGCGGCGTCTCGACGATCGGCGCCGGCTGCGGCGGCCGTACGGGCTCGACCACGCAGGCGGACATCAGCGTCGCACTGGCCGCTACCAGCACGGTGAGCGAAACGGACCTGATCTTCATCATCTTGCATTCTCCCTTTTGTGTCGTGAATGAATCGGCGCGCATCACGCCGTGCCGCGAATCAACCCGCTCATCGGCCGCATCGCGCCGCTTTCGGCGAACAGCGCGGACGCGGTGCGGTGCGGATCGAGCCGCAGGCTTTCGGCGGCGGCGCCCGAGATCAGCGCGTCGAGCGACGCGGTCGGCTTCAGGTCGCGCCCTTCGTACAGGTCGCCCGGCCGCAACCCCGGCCAGTCGGCGATCACGCGGCCGCCCGCGACCGCGCCGCCCGCGAGCATCGCGACCGACGCCTGCCCGTGATCGGTGCCGCCCGTGCCGTTCGCGGCGGCCGTGCGGCCGAACTCGGTCGCCACCAGCACCGTGGTCTGCTGCCATGCAGGCCCGAGGCCGTCGCGCAACGCGGCGAGCATCGTGTCGAGCGCTTTCAGCTGATTCGCGAGCCGTGCGTTCTGCGCGCTGTGCGTGTCCCAGCCGCCCGTTTCGATCATCGCGATGCGCGGGCCGTCGTCGCACGCGAGAAACGTCGCGGCGAGCTTGCCGACACCCGCCGGATCCTGGCGCGCATGCGCATCGCCGGCGAGGCCGCGCGCATCCATCGCCGATTGCCACAACGGGCCGAGCTGCGCGTCGGCCTCGTAGAGCGCCGACACGCGCGCGAGCAGGTCGTCCGGCGCGGCCGGCAAACCGGACGGCGCGTACGACGCCGCCTGCACGGTGCCGCGCAGCGCGAGCGGCACGGTCGGTGCGAACGCGATCGCGCTTTCGCGCGTCGCCGGCAGCAGCGCGGCGAGCCGGTTCAGCCACCCGTCCTTCACCTGGTACGGCGCGCGGCCGCCCGTCTCGAGCACGTTCTGGCCGTCGAAATGCGAGCGGTCGCGATACGGCGACGCGATCGCATGAACGAACAGCGCCTGCCCGTCGCGGTACAACTGCGCGGTCTGCACGAGCGACGGATGCAATGCGAACGTGCCGTCGAGCCGCGTCGCGGCCGCCGTGTCGATCGCCAGCGGGCCGCGCAGCGACGCATACGCGGGTTCGGCATACGGCACCAGCGTGTTCAGGCCGTCGGCGGCGCCGCGCTGGATCACGAACACGAAGCGCCGGTCGGTCTCGACGTTCGCGAATACGATCCGCGGCGCGACGAGCATCGCGCCGGCGCCGGCGGCCGCCACGCGCAGGAATTGTCGGCGGGACAGTGCCATGGTCATCTCCGTTGGAAATCGGGCGATACGAGCAGCAAGGCGAGCGACGTGGTCGCGCTTTCGGCACGCGACAACGCGGTCGCCGTCGGTGCGCTCAACGAACCCGCGAGCAGCGTATTGCCGAGCGTGCGCGGATCGAGCCGGTCGCCCGTGCGCGCGGCCAGCCGCTGCGCCAGCTCGACGCGGCGCACGAGCGCATCGGGCGCGGCCCAGCTCGCGGCCACGTCGTCGTAGCCGGCCGGCGAGCCCGGCCGCCACACCGGCTGGCCGAGCTGCGCGAGCAGCGGCGCGGCCTTCAGGTCACCCGTGTCGTGCCAGCCGAGCCCGCGCAGCGAAGAAACGGCCCACTCCCACGGCGTCTTGAACTTGCGGTTGACCGGCGACCACGCATCGGGCGCGTCGACGAGCGCGCGATAGACGGTCGGCAAATCGCCGCCGCTCGCGTCGAATGCGCGGGCCAGCCGGTCGGTCAGCGCGGGCGGCGGATTGTCGGCGACGAAATGACGGGCGAGCTGGAACGCGATATGCCGACCGGTCGCCTCCGAATGCGCGAGGTCGTGCAGGATCGCGCGGGCCTGCGATTCGCCGGGCTGGTCGTAGCTGCGCCCCATCACGGTCCGCACGCCGGGCTCGTGCAGTTTCGGGCGAAACACGAACGCGCCGGGCGCCGCATCGCCGGGCTGCGGGCCGCGCCCGCCGGCGATGCTCCAGCCGGTCAGCGCGCGCGCGAATTCCGTCACGTCGGCTTGCGTATAACCCGTGCGTACGCCAAGCGTGTGCAGCTCCATGATTTCGCGCGCGAGATTCTCGTTGAGCCCGCGCCTGCCCGACGGATTGCGCGCTTCGGCACGCAGCGCGGCCGGGCTGTCGGGGCCGACCGAGCGCGCCTGGTCGAGGAACAGCTGCATCGCGGGATGCTGCTCGACGGCGACCAGCATGTCCTCGAAACGGCCGAGCACGTGCGGGCGGATCGCGTCGCGTTCGAACGCGCCCGCGTACGCCGCCACCGGCCCCTTGTCGACCGATACCGCGAAATGGTTCGCCCAGAAATGCACGAGACGCTCGACGAACGGCGCGGGCGTGTTCAGCGCGCTGTTGACCCGCGCGACGACGGCGCTGCGGTACGTGTCGTTGCCGTCGCGCCGGATCGACTGCTCGGTCGCGCGCTTCGTTGCGGGATCGTCGCCGGTCATCGCATTGCGCGCGTTCGCGAAGCGCGTGGCGAGCGCCACCGCGTCGGGCTCGCCGGCCCACGCGGCCGGCCGCGCTTCGTAACGGTCGAATTGCGCGACGAGCGCCGCCTTCGGGTCGGCAGGCGGCGCTTCGTCGGCCCGCGCGCCGAGACCGAAGCGGTTCAGCGCGATGGCGGCCGGGGTGATGTCGTTCGGGTGGTCCATGACGGGGCTCTTGCGATGCGTACCCGTGTTAAACGTCGGCCGGCGGGAAATCCGTCGCCGGGTAGACGAATATTTCGGGTTTGTCGTGCGGGGTTGAAAACGTGTGTGTCGCCGTTCGAGTTTCCAGCGCGGATTCGACCGACGGTGGCCGCGCATCGACGGATCGCTCAGCCGCCGCAACGCTGCCCCGTGCCCCGCCGAGGGACGGGCACGCTTCGACATTCCGCCGACAGGCTGTCGCCCGCCTGACCGGCATGAACCCGGCCGGATGGTGCGTCGGCCGAAACCCTGGACGGGTCGAATGCCGCCTTGTCGCCGATATCCGCCCGGCGCTTGCCGTTCCCGGAAACCAGCCTAGACTCAATGGAATGTATCGCTCCGGGTCACGGAGGTATCGTCGCCCCGCCCCGGAGCAAGAATTCGACGCAACCGGAGATCGGCCGTGACCACGCTGCTCGCCATCCTGCTGCCGGATCACGTTGACGCCTTTGCCGATCGATTCGCATGAAGGACGACGCGCGCGACCTCAAGCGCTACACGAGCGAAATCGTTCAGGTTGCCGAATCGCCTTGAACGCCGCACGTCCGGTGGAACACGACGGTTCAGGCAGCCACGGCCCGGCACACTCGCGTCGACGTGGCGCCGCTACATTGAACAGGAGAAGCTGCCGCACTCCGGCCGGCCACGGCGGAATGCGCCGGCCACCGCTACGATGAACCCACTTCCCGTCAGCTTGCACGCGCGGTTTCGTTGCTTCGGTGCGAAGCGTCCGGCCATGCGCCGGGCACGCGCGTGGCTGCTCGCCATGGCGTTGGCGCTGCACGGTTATCCCGCTCACGCGCAGGGCCAGCCGAGGGTCGTCGACGTCCCGACCCGTCCCGGAGTCACCCAGCGGTTTCTCTTCATCGCGCCGGATGCGCCGAAAGCCGCGGCCATCCTTTACGCCGGCGGACACGGCGGGCTGCAACTGGACCCGTCCGGCCGGTTCGGATGGGGCGCAGGCAACTTTCTCGTGCGCACCAGGCAGCTGTTCGTGAATGACGGTATCGCTGTCGCGGTCATCGATGCACCGAGCGATCGGCAATCCGCGCCCTACCTCAACGGCTTTCGACTCTCGAAGGAACACGCCGACGACGCGCGTGCCGTGATCGCGTGGTTGAGGGAGCAACTGCACGTGCCGGTCTGGCTGGTCGGGACGAGCCGCGGCACCCAGTCCGCCGCTGCCGTTGCGATCGCGCTGGCCGGTGGCGGCGGGCCGGACGGTATCGTGCTGACGTCCACCATCCTCCGTGAAGATCGAGGCGGTACCGCGGTCACCGACATGAACCTGGCCAGCCTCAGGATTCCGGTGCTCGTCGTTCATCACCAGAACGACGGCTGCAAGCATTGCCCCGTGTCCGAAACGGATACGTTGTTGAAGAAACTGGAGGCATCGCCGAAGGCCGAACGGATGATCGTGTCGGGCGGCACGTCCCGGGGCGATCCATGCGAAGCGTTCGCCTATCACGGCTTCAATGGCCTGGAGAGCAGCGTGGTCGACGCGATCTCCGCCTGGATGCTGGCACGTTGAACGTATCCGTCGCGTTACGTGGCCGTGGTCGCGTTGCGATCGTTCGCGAAAGCGTGCCTGAAAGCATTGCCGACCGGCGTTCCGCGTACGCGTTGCACAGCGCAGGAAAGGCGCGCCGCCGCGCGTCTCCCGCGCCGCGTTTCCTTACTGACTCCCCGCCTCGCCCTGCTTCTTCTGCAACCTCGGCGGCAACCGCCAGTTGCCGCTACGCCGCAACCCGTCGACGAACTTCGCGCGCTCGTCCGGCGTCAGCGTCGCCGCGAAATCGACGACGCTGCGCTCCACCTGCGCACGCAGCGCGGTATCGGCCGCACGCGTGCGGTCGAGCGCGGCGTCGATCGCCGTGCGATCGAGTTGCGGCGCGGCGAGCAGATCCAGCACGGTGATCCGATCGTCGCGCCCTTCCCGCGCGAAGTCGCGACCGTCCTTGCGTGCCGCCTTCAGCGCGGCGGCGAATTCCTGCCGGCGTGTGTCCGGCAACTCGTCCGCGGCGAAACGCAATGCGGTGCGCGACGCAGGTGCGCCCGCGGCCCGCAGGTCGCGATGCGTCGAGAACCACTGATACGCGCCGCCGCCGATCGCGCCGAGCATGAATACGTTCAGCACGACCGAACCGACGAGGACGAATTTCCAGCCACGCTCACTCATTCATCACTCCAGTCCACGCTCGGTCCGCCGAACGTCGTTGTCAGATAGCCCTGCTCGTGCGCAGGCGGCACGCTCCCGAGCATCAGCATCGACACGGCCACCGCGCCCGCGAGCGCGCCGGCCAGGCCCACGCCCGCGAATGCCGCGCCCGACC
>NZ_LDVA01000172.1:0-36903 GCF_050768715.1 Burkholderia sp. ZZQ-2
CCGGATCGGTTGCATCGCGTGTCTCATTGCGTGAGGTCGATCTCGTAGGTGGCGAGGTTCTTGCCCGAGCCGTCGTCGGCCGCGACCTGCGTGATGCCGGTCAGGCCGGCTGCCGCCGCGTCGCCGAGGCGGTTCGGTGCGGACGCGAACTGCACGTGCGCGACCGAGCTCGCGAGCTTCGTGAAGCGCCAGCTGCGCTGCGCGCCGTCCGCCGTGCGCGTGATCGCGCCGCGCTTCTTGATGAACGCGATCAGCACGTCGCGGTTCGCGTCGGGCGACGCGAAGATCGTCTTGCTGCCGTCGAGGCCCGGGAAGTTGCCGCCGCCGCTCGCGCGGTAGTTGTTGGTCGCGACGATGAACTGCGCGTTCGGGTCGATCGGCGCGCCCTTGTACGTCAGGTTCCTGATCCGGCTGCCGACCGGCTGCGTGACGTCGATTTCATAGGCGAGATCGGCCGACGTGAACATGTCGAAGTTGTAGCCGGGGAAGGTGCCGACGAGCGGCTGCACGGTCGCCTTGGTCGGGTCGATCCGGTTGAAGCGCTTCGCGGCGGTTTCGAGCCAGTTCTTCACGTCGGCGCCGCTGACCTTCACCGCATAGACGGTGTTCGGATACAGGTACAGGTCGGCCGCGTTGTTGATCGCGAGCGCGCCCGGCGCGACGTCGGTATAGTCGGTGCCGCCGCCGAAGCCGCTCTTGAACGGCGCGCTGACCGACAGCACCGGCAGCGACGCGTATTGCGGCAGGTTCGCCTGCACGTAGGTCTTCACGTAGTCGGCCTGCGCCTCGTTGACGATCTGGATCGCGCCCGGATCGCCGACATCGGCGAAGTACGAGTTCATCCGGTAGTCGGTCGAGCCGATCGGCGTCTTCACGTAGTCGATCGTCGCCTGGTGCTCGGCGGCGATCGCGGCGGAAACCGACGGATCGGCCGCCACGTAGCTCTTGTCGGCGTTCTGGATCGGCCGCGCCTCGACGGTCGTCTGCGACTTGTCGACGCTCCACGTCTTGCCGTCGAACTTCAGGCCGAGCTTGATCACGCCGAGGTGCTTGCCCCAGTAGTTGGCCATCACGGTCGGCACGCCGTTGACGGTGCCCTTGACCTTGTCGACGCCCGGCAGGTTGAACTGCGACACGGTGCTGTTCGCGTCCGGGAACACCTGGTGCGAGTGGCCGATCAGCATCGCGTCGATGCCGGTCACCTTCGACAGCCACCAGCTGCCGTTCTCCATCGTCGGCGAATACGCGGAATTGTCGAGGCCGCCGTGCGAGATCGCGACGACGAGATCGGCGCCCTTCGCGCGCATCTCCGGAATGTACTTCTCGGCCGCTTCCTTCAGGCCGGTCGTATAGACCTTGCCGTCGAGCCAGCGCTTGTCCCAGTTCATGATCGCGGGCGGCGTGAAGCCGATGATGCCGATCTTCACGGGCGCGCTGACCGTCTTGCCGTCCGGCGTCGTGGCGGTCACGGTGCGGGTCAGGATCGTGTACGGCGTGAACAGCGGCGCGTTGGTCTTCGCGCTGATCACGTTCGCGAGCACCTGCGGGAAGTTCGGGCCCGCGCATTTCTTCTGCTGGGCCGGCGCCGGGAGGCCGTCGACCTCGAACGTGTTGCCGGTTACCTGCGACAGGTACGGCAGCCCGTAGTTGAATTCGTGGTTGCCGATCCCGCCGCCGTCGAATTTCGCGGCGTTCATCACCTTGTAGATCGCGAGCGTCTGGTCGCAGCCGACCGGCTTCACGAGCGCCTGGTAGTCGGACAGCGCGGTGCCCTGGATCGTGTCGCCGTTGTCGAGCAGCAGCGTGTTCGGGTACTGCTTGCGCGCCTGCGCGATCAGCGTCGACACGCGTTCGAAGCCGAGCGAATTGTCGGCGGCGAGCTTGAAATAGTCGTACGACAGCACGTTGGTGTGCAGGTCGGTCGTCTCGAGCAGGGCGAGCGTGGCCGTCGTGCCGACGGGCGCCTGGGCTGCCGGCGGCGTCGCCGGCGGCGAGGTGACGTCGTCGCCGCCGCAGGCGGCGAGGATGAAGGCGAGGCTGGCGAGCGCGGCGATGGCCGGCACGCGACGGCGGGAAAGCAGGGGGAGACGCATCGGTTGTCCTGTTCGGTGTTCTGTTTTATGAAACGCGAGGTGCGCAACGATTGGCGGCGCGGGGCGCCGACGGCCTGATGTGCGGCGCGAGAGAGTATCGAAAGGAAACGTGACGGAAGAATGAAAGGTGGTGACGTCGGCATCGGGCGGCGAGCGGCGGCTTCCCCGCGCACGCGGGGGCGGGCGCCCGGCCGCCCCCCGGCTGCGCGCCCCGAGCTCGCCGCCCGCACGGAAATCCTCACGTCGCGGCGCCGGGCGGTTCGCTACAATGGCCGCTGTCACCTTTTTGCAAACAACCTGCCCTTGGACTTCGAGACTCCTCCCGGCCTGTCGGTCGACGCCGGCGGCCAGGGCCAGACGGTGCGCCTGACCGGCCAGTGGACCGCGCTCTCGCTTGCACGCAATCGCGGCGCGGTGGCGCGCCGTGTCGCGAGCATCGCGTCCGGGCGCGTGAGCGAATGGGATCTGTCCGGCATCGAGCGGCTCGACCACGTCGGCGGCCAGGCGCTGTGGCGCGTGTGGGGCCGCAAGCTGCCGGACGGCGTCGCACTGAGCGCCACGCAGCGCACGATCTTCGAGCGCATCGAGCGGCTCGACAGCGAGCGCGAGGCGCCCGAGCGCGTCGTGCGCGTCGATCCCGTCACGCGGCTCGGCCAGGCGATCTTCCGGTTCGGCGAGCACCTGCAGGGCGGCATCGCGCTGTTCGGCCTCGTGATCCTCGATGCGCTGTCGGTGTTGCGCCGTCCGCAGACGATGCCGTGGAAGGAGACCTCCGCGAACATCTACAGCGCGGGCGCCCAGGCGCTGCCGATCACCGCGCTCGTCGCGTTCCTGATCGGCATCGTGCTCAGCTACCTGTCCGCGCAGCAGCTGCAGATGTTCGGCGCGAACCGCTACATCGTGAACATCCTCGGGCTGTCGGTGATCCGCGAGCTCGGCCCGGTGCTGTCGGCCATTCTCGTCGCGGGCCGCTCCGGCTCGGCGATCACCGCGCAGATCGGCGTGATGCGCGTGACCGAGGAGCTCGACGCGATGCGCGTGATGGGCATCCCGCACGGGCTGCGGCTGATCCTGCCGCGCGTGCTCGCGCTCGGCGTCGCGATGCCGCTGCTCGTGATGTGGACCAACATCATCGCGCTGACGGGCGGCGCGCTCGCCGCGAAGCTCGTGCTCGGGATCGACGTCAACTATTTCGTGCGCTCGCTGCCGGGCGTCGTGCCGATCGCGAACCTGTACATCGGGGTCGGCAAGGGCGTCGTGTTCGGCATGCTGATCGCGCTGGTCGCCTGCCATTTCGGCTTCCGGATCAAGGCGAACTCGCAGAGTCTCGGCGAAGGCACGACCACGTCGGTCGTGACGTCGATCACGGTCGTGATCCTCGCCGACGCGGTGTTCGCGATCCTGTTCCAGAACGTGGGGCTCGGATGAACGCATCGAACGAAACGACCGCGCACGCCGCGGCCATCGGTGCCGGGTCGGTCGGCGAGCGGCCGGCCGCGGCGGCCGATCCCGGCGATCTCGTGATCGAGGTGCGCAACCTGACCAAGCGCTACGGGCGCAACATCATTCACCAGAAGCTCGACTTCGACGTGCGGCGCGGCGAGATCGTGTCGATCGTCGGCGGCTCGGGCTCCGGCAAGACCACGCTCGTGCGGCAGATCCTCGGCCTCGAGCGGCCGACGTCGGGCACGATCAAGGTGTTCGGCGAGGATACGGCGACGATCGACGACGCGAGCGCGCGGATGATGCGCACGCGCTCCGGGATGCTGTTCCAGCAGGGCGCGCTGTTCTCGTCGATGACGGTGTTCGACAACGTCGCGCAGCCGCTGCGCGAGCTCGGCCGCGTGCCGCCGGACCTGCTGCACGACATCGTGATGCTCAAGCTCGAGATGGTCGGGCTGCCGTGCAAGCACGCGTCGAAGATGCCGGCCGCGCTGTCGGGCGGGATGGTCAAGCGGGTCGGCATCGCGCGTGCGATCGCGCTCGAGCCCGAGCTGCTGTTCCTCGACGAGCCGACGGCCGGCCTCGATCCGCAGGCGTCGGACGAATTCGTCGAGCTGATCGCGACGCTCCACCGCACGCTCGGGCTGACCGTCGTGATGGTGACGCACGATCTCGACACGATGGTCGCGCTGTCGACGCGCGTCGCGGTGCTGGCCGACCGCAAGGTGCTGGTCGCCGCGCCGGTGGAGGAGGCCGCGAACGTCGATCATCCGTTCATCCACGAATATTTCCTGGGGCTGCGCGGGCGCCGCGCATTGCAGGCGCTGCCGCCCGAGCGGCGCGCGAAGCTGCCGAAGGCGGCCCTCGAACCGGCGCTGTCGAGCGTCGAGCTGTAGGAACGAAGGAATCCGCGAATGGAAAACAAATCACATGCGTTCTGGGCCGGCCTGTTCACGATCGCGCTGACGCTCGCGATCGCGGGCACCGTGTTCTGGTTCAACGTCGACCGCACCGTGCGCGTGCCGTACGACCTGCTCGCGCGCACCAACGTGACGGGGCTGTTCCCGGACGCGGCCGTGCGCTTTCGCGGGCTCGACGTCGGCAAGGTGCAGTCGATCGGCTTCGACCGCGCGCACCCGGGGCAGATCCGGATCCGGATCCTCGTCGACCACGACGCGCCGATCACGCAGTCGACCTACGGCAGCCTCGGCTTCCAGGGCGTGACGGGGATCGCGTTCGTGCAGCTCGAGGACACGGGCCGCGACCTGGCGCCGCTGCCGTCGTCGCCGAAGGCGATCGCGCAGATCCCGATGCGGCCGAGCCTGTTCGACCAGATCCAGGAGCGCGGCGACGTGCTGCTGCGGCAGCTCGAACTGGCCGCGAAGAGCGCGAATGCGCTGATGTCGCCCGAGATGCGCGAGCAGTTGCGCGCGACCGCCGAAAGCCTGCAGCACGCGGCCGACGGTGCCGCCACGCTGACGAAGCAGCTCGGCCCGGCGGTCACCGCGCTGCCGGAAACGATGCACGAGGTGAATCGCGCGATGGCGTCGGCAAACACGCTGCTGCAGCCGAACGGGCCGCTCGTGTCGAACCTGAACAAGGCCGGCACGGCCGCCGAGCAGGTCGGCGTCGCCCTGAACGATCTCAACGCGCGCGTGCAGTACGACACGCTGCCGCGCTTCAACGCGCTGGCCGGCAGCGTCGGCGATGCGTCGCGGCAATTGAAGGACGTGGCCGGTGAACTTGGCCGCAACCCGCGCAGTCTGTTGTTCGGTTCGCCCGGCGCGGCGCCGGGGCCCGGCGAGCCGGGCTTCGTCTGGCCGGGTGCGACGGCCGGGCAGTGACACCCTTCGAAACCGGAAACATCATGCAGGAACACGCCATGCCACGAATCCTTGACCGCGCGCTGCGTCCGGCCGCGGCCGCGCTTGCCGTGCTGACGCTGACGCTCGCGGCCGGCTGCGCCGGCAACAGCGCGGCGCTGTCGAATGTCCGCTACGACCTCGGGCCGGCCACGCAGGTCGTGACCGCGGGCTCGGCCCCCGCGCTGAAGGTGCTCGACGTCGTCGTGCCCGACGCGCTCGACTCCGACAAATTCGCGTACCGCCTCGCGTACGTGGACGCGCAGCACGTGGCCGTCTATCGCGACAGCCGCTGGACGGCACCGCCCGCACAACTGCTCACGCAGCGGCTGCGCGGCGCGCTGTCGTCGCGCGGCACGGTGCTCGAAGGGGCCGACGGCGTGCGCGCGCCGACCCTCAAGGTCGACCTGAACGAATTCGAGCAGGTGTTCGACGGCCAGTCGCAGAGCTACGGCGCCGTCACCGCGCGCGCGACGCTGACGCTGGACGGCAAGGTGCTCGGCCAGCGCACGTTCGTCGCGCGCGCGCCGTCGAGCACGCCCGACGCGGCGGGCGGCGCCCGCGCGCTCGCGGCGGCGAGCAACGAGCTCGTGTCGCAGATCGCCGCATGGGTCGGCGTCCAGGCGTACGCGGGCACGCCGTGACGCGTGCCGCGCAGCCGCGATGAGCGCGACCGGCACGCCTCGCGCATCGCCGCTCGCGCGGCAGGCCTTTGCCGCTTACGCGGCGCTCATCGTCTACGCGTCGCTGTATCCGTTCGCAGGCTGGGTGTCGCTCGGCATCGGGCCGTTCGACTACCTGTTCGCGCCGATGCAGCGCTACGTGACCGCATTCGACGTCGTCACGAACGTGCTCGGCTACCTGCCGTTCGGCGCGCTCGGCGTGCTCGCGCTGCACCCGCGCTGGCGCGGCGTGGCCGCGACGCTGATCGTGGCCGGGCTCGGCGTGCTGCTGTCGGGCGCGATGGAGGCGCTGCAAACCTACCTGCCGGCGCGTGTTGCGTCGAATCTCGATCTCGCGGCCAACGCGCTCGGCGCGCTGCTGGGGGCGGCGCTCGTCGCGCCGGCCACCGGTGCGCTGCTCGATCGCGGCGCGCTGCGCCGGCTGCGCTTCGCGTGGTTCGAGGACGACGGTGCGACGCCGCTGCTGCTCGCCGGGCTGTGGCCGTTCGCGATCCTGTTCCCGTCGCCGTTCCTGTTCGGCATCGGCGACTGGCCGGCCGCGCTGTGGGAGCGTGCCGACGCGTCGATGCAGGACACGCTGCTCGCGTGGCTGCCGGCGGCGTGGCGCGTGGGCGAATGGCCCGAGCGCGTCGACGGCTGGCTGTCCGACTCCGGGTGGGAGGCCGCGCTCGGCGGCCTGATGCTGTTCGCCGCGCTGGCGATCGCGTCGCTCGCGATGCGGCCGCGCGCACCGCGCATCCGGCTGCTGATCGCGCTCGTCGCCGCGACGCTCGTGCTGAAGGCGGCCGCGACCTTCATGCAGTCGGCCACCGGCCTCGTCGTCGTGTGGGCGACGCCCGGCGCGCGGCTCGGGATCGAGCTCGGCTTCGCGGCCGCGCTCGTCGCGCTGCACGTGCCGGCGACGTGGCGCGCGACGCTGGCGGCGCTCGCGCTGCTGGCCGGCGTGGCGCTCGTGAACCTGCTGCCCGTCAACCCGTTCTTCGACTTCACGCTGTCGGGCTGGCGGCAGGGCCGCTACGTGCACTTCAACAGCCTCGCTCGCTGGCTCGCGTGGATCTGGCCCTACGCGGCGCTGATCTGGCTCGGCCAGCGCGTCGAGCACGCGTGGCTGCCGGCCGTGCTGCGCCGCTGACGCGAAGGCTGCGGCGGTTACGCCGCGATGGCCGCGGCGGTACCGCGGGCAGCGGCGTGCGCCCCTCGTTATAATCGTCCGCACGAGTGCAGTGTTCGGCACCGATCGGCACTTGTGTGCGGCGCCTTCGCACCCGTGGCCGCGTTGCAAATCCTCGCGATGCCGCCAGGCATCGCTGCGGTTTGCGCGTTGCCGCGAGCACGAATCCGCCGGCACGCAAGCGCCGCCGGGCACCGAACACTACACGCCCGTTGCCCCGCGCAGCGGCAACCGCTCCTCTTTCCGCACGGCCTCGCGCCGGGCAGCTCGCCACCACCATGGATTCCTACTACCAGCACCACGTCTTCTTCTGCCTGAACCAGCGCGAACCGGGCGCCGAACGCCCGAGCTGCGCGCAATGCGACGCGCAGACCATGCAGGAATACGCGAAAAAGCGCGTGAAGGAGCTCGGCCTCGCGGGGCCCGGCAAGGTTCGCATCAACAAGGCCGGCTGCCTCGACCGCTGCGAGGAAGGGCCGGTGATGGTCGTGTATCCGGAAGGCACGTGGTACACGTACGTCGACCAGGCCGACATCGACGAGATCGTCGAATCGCACCTGCGCGACGGCAAGGTCGTCGACCGCCTGAAGATCTGAGCGGGCGGGCCGAATGAACGTTCATACGCAGAAGTCGCTGATCGCGGGCCCGGTCGGGCAGATCGAAATCGCGGTCGACCTCCCCGATGCCGTGCGCGAAGGCGGCGCCGCGCCGCGCGGCATCGCGCTCGTCGCGCATCCGCATCCGCTGTTCGGCGGCACGATGGACAACAAGGTCGCACAAACGCTCGCGCGCACGCTCGTGCAGTTGAACTACGTGGTGTTCCGGTCGAACTTCCGCGGCGTCGGCGCGACCGAGGGCGTGCACGACAACGGCACCGGCGAGGCCGACGACCTGCTCGCGGTGCTCGCGCACATGCGCGCGCAGCCCGCGTACGCGGACCTGCCGCTCGTGCTCGCGGGCTTCTCGTTCGGCACCTTCGTGCTGTCGCACGTCGCGAAGCGGCTGCGCGACGCGGGCGGGACGATCGAACGGATGGTGTTCGTCGGCACGGCAGCGAGCCGCTGGCAGGTGGCCGACGTGCCCGAGAACACGCTCGTGATCCACGGCGAAACCGACGACACGGTGCCGATCGCGTCGGTGTACGACTGGGCGCGGCCGCAGGAACTGCCGGTCGTCGTGATCCCCGGCGCCGAGCATTTCCTGCATCGCAAGCTGCACGTGCTGAAACGCATCATCGTCGACGCCTGGCGCTAGCCGGCGCGCGGGGAGCCGGCATGACGTCGGCGGCCCGCACGGTGTTGCATGCACGCGCTCCGGCCGGCGCCGGATGCGCGTTTCCCCTCTCGCGACATCGCGCCGCGGCGTGCGGCGCGACCCGACTTCTCCTTCGCCTGCGCACACCTTTCGCACACCTTCGCGTGCGATGACGCGCAGCTTGCCGGCACCCCGCGCCCGATGAAGATGGACGGCGATCCTGCGCCAGGTTCGCGAAAACGCGCTGCGCGGCCACGTATAATGGCCGGATTCCGCGTCGCCCGCGGCCCGGCTGGGCCCATGCGGCGCTCGTTTCGCCGCCTGTCCGCCCGCTCGCGACGGCCGCGAACCGAACGCGTCCGCACGAGTCCAACCGGCGCGTTTCGCGTCGCCCGACGATTTCGGGCGAGTGCCCGAAACGCCCGCCGCCTTGCCGTTCAACCCTGCGCGTTTCGCACCGCACTTTCTGCCATCAGCCTGAATCGATCATGCGTCTGTCTTCCCAAGGCCTCAAGTCCCTCGCTTCCTCCATCGCCTTCGGCACCGCCGCGCGCAACGTCGCGCTCGGCGTGATGCTGCCTGTCGCGCTCGCGTCGACGATCGTCGTCGCCGAGGCCAAGCCGGCCGCCAAGGCCAAGGCCGCGCATGCGGCGCCGGCCGCCGAGCAGTTCACCGGCGCGCCCGCGACCTACATGCCGGGCGCGGTGCCGCCGCCGGGCGTGAATGCGCGCTCGTGGGTGCTCGTCGATGCGACCAGCAACACGGTGCTCGCGTCGGGCAATGCCGATGAGCGCGTCGAGCCCGCATCGCTGACGAAGCTGATGACGGCGTACCTCGTGTTCGAGGCGCTCGACAAGAAGAAGATCTCGATGGAGCAGATCGTCACGCCGAGCGAAGCCGTGCGCCGCGTCGGCCGCGACGAGTCGCGCATGTTCATCGAGGCGAACAAGCCGGTGTCGGTGCACGACCTCGTGTACGGGATGATCATCCAGTCGGGCAACGACGCCGCGATCGCGCTGGCCGAACTGGTCGGCGGCAGCGAAGGGCAGTTCGTCACGATGATGAACGACGAGGCGGCGCGCCTCGGCATGAAGGGCACGCACTTCGCCGACGTGAACGGCATGCCCGACCCGAACCACTACACGACGGCCGGCGACCTCGCGAAGCTGTCCGCGCACCTGATCCGCGATTTTCCGCAGTACTACAGCATCTTCTCGGAGAAGGAATTCAAGTACAACAACATCCGCCAGGGCAACCGCAACCGCCTGCTGTGGCTGGATCCGACGGTCGACGGCCTGAAGACGGGCCATACGCAGGCAGCCGGCTACTGCCTGATCGCGTCGGCGAAGCGCGCGATCCCGGGTGTGGACGGCCAGCGCCGCCTGGTGTCGGTGATGATGGGCGAGCAGAAGGAAAGCGAGCGCACGCAGGACAGCATGAAGATGCTGAACTACGGCTACAGCGCGTTCGATTCGGTGCGCCTGTTCAAGGGCGGCCAGGCGATGTCGACGCCGCGCGTCTACAAGGGCAAGGAAAACACCGTGCAGGTGGGCGTGAAGGGCGACCAGTGGGCGACCGTGCCGCGCGGCCTCGGCGACAAGGTCAAGACGGAAGTCGACGTCAACGCGCCGCTGATCGCGCCGCTCGCGGCAGGCCAGCAGGTCGGCACCGTGAAGATCGTCGCCGACGGCAAGACGCTGTCCGAATTCCCGGTCGTCGCACTGCAGGCCGTGCCGGAAGCGGGTATCTTCGGGCGTATCTGGGACTCGATCCTGCTGATGTTCAGCAAGAAGAAGTAAGCACGACGGGCCTTTGTTTTCACGACTTCATCCCCATCTGTCATAGCCATGAGCCAAGCCGAATTCGAACCGATCGTCTACCTCAGCGTGTCGTCGCAGGAGGAAATGGTGCCGCTGTCGGAAGCCCGTGTACCGGTGCTCGACCGCGGGTTCATCTTCGGCGATGGCGTGTATGAGGTTGTCCCCGTTTATGCGCACGACGGCGCGCACGTGCCGTTCCGGATCGAGCAGCATCTGGCGCGGCTCGAGCGCAGCCTGAAGAAGATCGGCATCGCCAGCCCGCACGACGACGCGGGCTGGCGCGCGCTGATCGAGCGCGTCGTCGCGGCGAATGCCGAGGGGCTCGGCGACGGCAACGCGCTCGTTTACCTGCAGGTGACGCGCGGCGTCGCGAAGCGCGGCCACGCGTTCCCGGCGAACGCGGTGCCGACGGTGTTCGTGATGACGAGCCCGCTGCGCCTGCCGTCCGCCGACGAACGCGCGCAGGGCGTGCGCTGCGTGACGGCCGAGGACCGCCGCTGGCTGCATTGCGACATCAAGTCGATCTCGCTGCTCGGCAACGTGCTGATGGCGCAGCATGCGGCCGAACGCGATGCGTTCGAGACGCTGCAACTGCGCGACGGCAACCTGACGGAAGGTTCGTCGTCGAACGTGTGGATCGTGAAGAACGGCGAGCTGCTCGCGCCGCCGCGCAGCAACAAGATCCTCGAAGGGATCCGCTACGCGCTGATCGAGGAGCTGGCCGACGAATGCAAGATCCCGTTCGTCGCGCGCGAGATCAGCGAAGTGGAATTGCGCGCGGCCGACGAGATCATGATCACGTCGGCCACGAAGGAAGTGCTGCCCGTCACGTCGCTCGACGATCTGCCCGTCCATGGCGGCAAGCCGGGCCCCGTATTCGCGGCGTTGTATGACGCGTACCAGCGTGCGAAGGCACGCGAGTTTGAACAGTTTGACCTAACCCGGAGAAAATGATGAGCGAACCGACCAAAACCATCGAGGTGACCGGCGCGATCGATACCCGGAAGGAGTCGCTGCTGGAGTTTCCGTGCGATTTCCCGATCAAGATCATGGGCAAGGCGCACCCCGAGTTCAAGGACACGATCTTCAAGGTCGTGGCCGTTCACGACAACGAGATCGACGTCGAGAAGATCGAGGAGCGCGCGTCGAGCGGCGGCAATTACACGGGCCTCACGATCACCGTGCGGGCGACCAGCCAGGAACAGCTCGACAACATCTACCGCGCACTGACCGGCCATCCGATGGTCAAGGTCGTACTTTAAGCGCCTTCCATCCTCCTTCCTGCGCGCACTCGGCGGGGGTCTTCCCCGCCGCGCGCCGCGCGTCCAGCTCGTCGCACAGCCGCTTGTATTCGGCGACTTCCTCGAGCAGCCAGGTCCTGAACGCCTGCACGCGCGGCGCGTTCAGCAGCGGCGGCGGACACACGAAAAAATAGTGCCACGGGCTCGGCCCGTCGATGTCGAACAGGCGCACGATGCGCCCGTCGAGCAGGTCGTGCACCGCGAGCGAGCGGCGCACGAGCGCGATGCCCTGGCCGTCGATCGCGGCCAGCAGCAGGTTCGACGAATCCTGGTACAGAATCCCCCGTTTCGGCTCGGTCAGCGTCTTGAGTCCGGCTGCGTCGAACCACGGCCGCCACAGCTCGTCGTCCGAGCGCAGCAGGTTGTAGTGCACGAGATCGGCGGGCGTTTGCGGCAGCTTGCCGCCGTTCAGCGTCGGCGCGCACGCCGGAAAGAACACTTCGTCGAACAGCGGCTCGACATGCAGCCCCGGATAACTGCCGTGGCCGAAGCGGATCGCGAGATCGACGTCGTCGCGCGCGAAATCGGTGAGCGAGTTGGTCGACTGCAGCTCGACGTCGATTTCCGGATGCCGTTCGATGAACGAGCCGATGCGCGGCGTGATGAAGCGCGCGGCGAACGACGACAGCATCGACACCACGAGCCGCCGGTCGCGGTCGCTCGCGCGCACGTCGCGCGTCGCGTCGGCGATGACCATCAGCGCGGTGCGGATCTGCTGCGCGTAGCGCATGCCGGCGTCGGTCAGGCACAGCCGCTTGCCGTTGCGCGTGAACAGCTGCACGCCGAGCTCTTCCTCGAGCGCGCGCACCTGGTGGCTGACCGCGCCGTGCGTGACGTACAGCTCGTCGGCGGCGCGCGAGAAATTCTCGTGACGGGCGGCGGCTTCGAACGCGCGAATCGCGTTCAGCGCAGGCAGCTGGCGGAGGTCCATTTGCTAATTTTCCTCACATCGACGTGAAAATTGGTCGTTTTGTCGGACGCCTTGAAGTGACTACGATTGTAGCCATCGAAGCACTTATTGGCGGAGTCGATCATGCAAGAAATTTCTTCAAGCATCACGTTCGAAATCCCGATGGGCGAAACCGTGCCGTTGAAGGTACAACGCAGCACGCGGCTGGTGGTGCAGTGCGGCCCGGTGTGGGCGACGCGCAGCAACGACGTCGACGATTACTTCCTGGTCGACGGCGAGACGCTGAAGCTGCGCCGCGGCGAGCGGCTGTGGCTCAGCGCGGAAGGCCGGGAGGGCGCGCGCGTGGCGTTCTCGGTGTCGCGGCCGCCCCGGGAAGTCGCGCTCGGCGGGCTGGCGCGGCTGCGCGAACGCGTGAGCGCGCTGCTCCACGATGGGTGGCGCACCGTCTGACCATCATTTCCTCCGACGGATACCGGCGATCCGTCCCCCCTCCGAGGCCGGCGAGACCGACGGGTTTTCGGTAAACTACCGCCCATGTCCGTTTCGCCGGTTTCCATCGTGTCCACGCCTGTTGCCGTTTCCGCATCGCCCGCCGGGTCCCCGGATCAGCCGGCCCCGCCGGTCACCGTGCGGTGGCGGGGCGTCGAGACTTACGAGACGAGCTTCGACGCGATGCGCGCGTTCACCGACACGCGCACGGCCGACACCGGCGACGAGATCTGGCTGGTCGAGCATCCGCCCGTCTACACGCTCGGCCAGGCCGGCGACCCGGCCCACCTGCTGGTGGCCGACAGCGGCGTGCCGCTCGTGAAGGTCGACCGCGGCGGGCAGATCACCTACCACGGCCCCGGCCAGATCGTCGCCTACCTGTTGCTGGACCTGCGCCGGCGCAAGCTGATGGTGCGTACGCTCGTGACGAAGATCGAGGAGGCCGTGATCGAAACCCTCGCGGCGTATAATCTCGCTTCGGTCCGCAAGGCGGGCGCGCCCGGGATCTACGTGGCGTCCGGCATGCACGAGGGCGCGAAAATCGCCGCGCTCGGCCTGAAGATCCGCAACGGCTGCAGCTATCACGGGCTGAGCCTGAACGTGAAGATGGATCTGCGCCCGTTTCTTGCGATCAACCCGTGCGGCTATGCCGGACTGGAAACTGTCGACATGGCGAGCCTCGAGGTTGCCGCCGACTGGAACGACGTCGCCCATACGCTGGTGCGCCGTCTGATCGCCAACCTCGACGGCGCATCCGCGGCCGCCGACAAGCCGCAGGCACTGGAACAACATTCGAATGACTGACGTTACCGCTTCCCCCGCACCGGCCGATCCGGCCGCGACCCCTGCCTACGATCCGACCGCCAAGCAGAAGGCGCAGGCGAAGACGGCGCGCATCCCGATCAAGGTCATTCCGATCGAAAAGCTGAAGAAGCCCGAGTGGATCCGCGTGAAGGCGGCCACCGGCAGCTCGCGCTTCAACGAGATCAAGACGATCCTGCGCGAGCACAACCTGCATACGGTGTGCGAGGAAGCGAGCTGCCCGAACATCGGCGAATGCTTCGGCAAGGGCACCGCGACGTTCATGATCATGGGCGACAAGTGCACGCGCCGCTGCCCGTTCTGCGACGTCGGCCACGGCCGTCCCGATCCGCTCGACGCGGATGAACCGAAGAACCTCGCGCGCACGATCGCCGCGCTGAAGCTCAAGTACGTGGTGATCACGAGCGTCGACCGGGACGACCTGCGCGACGGCGGCGCCGCCCACTTCGTCGAGTGCATCCGCGAAACGCGCGCGCAGTCGCCGGACACGCGCATCGAGATCCTGACGCCGGACTTCCGCGGCCGTCTCGACCGCGCGATCTCGATCCTGAACGCCGCGCCGCCGGACGTGATGAACCACAACCTCGAAACGGTGCCGCGCCTGTACAAGGAAGCGCGCCCGGGTTCGGACTACGCGCACTCGCTGAAGCTCCTGAAGGACTTCAAGGCGCTGCATCCGGACGTCGCGACGAAGTCGGGCCTGATGGTCGGCCTCGGCGAGACCGAAGAGGAAATCCTGCAGGTGATGCGCGACCTGCGCGCGCACGACGTCGACATGCTGACGATCGGCCAGTACCTGCAGCCGTCGGAGCACCACCTGCCGGTGCGCGCGTACGTGCATCCCGATACGTTCAAGATGTACGAGGAAGAGGCGTACAAGATGGGCTTCACGCACGCGGCCGTCGGCGCGATGGTGCGGTCGAGCTATCACGCCGACCTGCAGGCGCATGGGGCAGGGGTGGTCTGAGCCCCCTTGCTTCGTCGACCTCTGACGAACCCGAAAAAAGCCCGCAGCGATGCGGGCTTTTTCGTTGGTGCGGCCGCCGCCCGCGCATTCGCACGGCAATCGCCACCCGACCGGACACGCAATCCGGTCGAGCATGGAAAGCAAAGCTGAAACAGCATCGATAGCTTCGCAGGATAAGTTCGCTCCCGCCGCGCGCAAAGCTCCTATAGTCGGCTCTCCCGCAGCAATGCCCGCATTCGAAGGAGAGCCGCATGTCCCGTTTCAGCTTCATCCGCCGCGCCGTCGTCGCGCTGACCGCCTTTGCCGCGCTGGGCGCGGCGCACGCCGAATCGCGCGAAGTCGTGATCGCGTACCAGGACATGGTCGTGCCGTGGCGCTATGCGCAGGCGAGCGGTGAAGTCGAAAAGGCGACCGGCTACAAGGTCACATTCCGCAAGCTCGACAGCGGCGCCGACGTGATCCGTGCGCTCGCATCGGGCTCCGTGCAGCTCGGCGAAGCCGGCTCGAGCCCGATCGCGGCCGGGCTGTCGCAGGGGCTCGACATCTCACTGTTCTGGGTGCTCGACAACATCAACGACGCCGAGGCGCTCGTCGCGCGCAACGGCTCGGGCGTCACCAACATCGCCGCGCTGAAAGGCAAGAAGATCGGCGTGCCGTTCGTGTCGACGTCGCATTTCCATACGCTCGTCGCGCTGCAGGCCGCGGGCGTCAATCCGAACGACGTGAAGATCGTCAACCTGCGTCCGCCCGAAGTCGCGGCTGCGTGGGCGCGCGGCGACATCGACGCGACCTACATCTGGGATCCGGTGCTCGCGAAGGTCAAGCAGTCGGGCACGGTGCTCACGACGTCGGGCCAGGTTGCGAAGGAAAGCGGCAAGGCGACCTTCGACGGCTTCGTCGTGAGCCGCAAGTTCGCGCGCGAGAACCCCGAGTTCGTCACGCGCTTCGTGAAGGTGCTCGCGGCCGCCGATGCCGACTATCGCGCGCACGCTGCCGCGTGGAAGGTCGGCTCGCCGCAGGTCGCGGCGGTCGCAAAGGTGTCGGGCGCGAACGCGCAGGACGTACCGGCCAGCCTCGCGCTCTACGCGTTCCCGACGCCGGCCGAGCAGGCGTCGCCGACGTGGCTCGGCGGCGGTGCGCAATCGGGCGCCGCGAAATCGCTCGCGGCCACGGCCACGTTCCTCAAATCGCAGGGCACGATCCAGACGGTGCTCGCCGACTACTCGGCCGGCGTCGATCCGCAGTTCGTGCAGAAGGCGGCGCGCTGAGCGCGGCCACTCAGCCCACCCGTCGCGGAGTCCCGAACATGAGCACGCTGGAAGTCCGTCAGGTATCGGTCGACTATCCGGGCGAACGCGGCCGGCCGACGACGCAGGCGCTCGCGCGCGTCGACCTGCGCATCGAGGCCGGTGAATTCGTCGTCGCGCTCGGCGCGTCCGGCTGCGGCAAGACAACGCTGCTGAACTGCATGGCCGGCTTCGTCGCGCCGACGACGGGCGACGTGCGCGTCGACGGCGTGCCGGTCACGGGCCCCGGCGCCGATCGCGGTGTCGTGTTCCAGAAATACGCGCTGCTGCCGTGGCTCGACGTGCTCGACAACGTCGCGCTCGGGCTGCGCTTCGCACGCGTGTCGAAGGCCGAACGCGAAGCGCGGGCGCGGGAAATGCTCGCGCTCGTCGGGCTCGACAGGCATGCGCATGCGCGCGTGTACGAGCTGTCGGGCGGGATGCAGCAGCGCGTCGGCATCGCGCGCGCGCTCGCGAGCGACCCGCGCGTGCTGCTGATGGACGAGCCGATGGGCGCGCTCGACGCGATGACGCGCGGCACGATGCAGGCGCTCGTGCTCGACGTATGGGCACGCACCGGCAAGACGGTGTTCTTCATTACGCACGATGTCGAGGAGGCGCTGTTTCTCGCGACGCGCCTCGTCGTGATGACGCCCGGCCCCGGCCGGATCGCGGAAACCTTCGAACTGCCGTTCGCGCGCCGCTACGTCGAATCGCGCGATGCGCGCGCGGTGAAGTCTTCACCGGATTTCATCGCATGGCGCGAACGGCTGATCGCGTACCTGCATCGCGACGAGGCCGCCGAGGCGGCGGCGTGATGCACGAACTCGCGCGACAGGGCGCGTCGGTCGGACGCGGTCGGATCAGCACCTTGCACAGGCAGGACAGCATGAGCACGCAGGATTCTTGGGCGGCCGATCGCACGGCCGCGGAGCCCGGGCAGGATCAACGCGCGACGCAACGGCGTCACGCGGCGCGTCCGGCCCGCGCATCGCAGCGCTACCGGCTGCCGGGGCAGGGGAAGACGGCCGGACTGAGCGCGGCGACGGTCGCGGCACTGGCACTGCTGTGGTGGGTCGCCACCCATCGCCAGTGGCTGCCGCCGCTGTTCCTGCCCGCGCCGGAAGCCGTGTGGACGGCATTCGTCGACGCATGGCACGGCCGCATCCAGGGCGGCCTGCCGTTGTCCGAGCATTTGCTGTGGAGCGCCGCGCGCGTATTCGGCGCGTTCCTGCTCGCGACCGCGATCGGCGTGCCGGCCGGCATCCTGATGGGCGTGAGCCGCATCGCGCGCGGCGTGCTCGATCCGCTGCTGGAGTTCTACCGGCCGCTGCCGCCGCTCGCGTACCTGCCGCTCGTCGTGATCTGGTTCGGCATCGACGAAACGGCGAAGCTCGTCGTGATCTTCCTCGCGTGCTTCGCGCCGATCGCGATGGCGGCCCGCGCCGGCGTGCGCGCGGCGACGGTCGAGCAGATCAATGCCGCGTATTCGCTCGGCGGCAGCTTCGCGCAGATCGTGCGCCACGTGGTGCTGCCGGCCGCGCTGCCGGAGATCCTCACCGGGCTGCGGATCGCGATCGGCTTCGGCTGGACAACGCTCGTCGCGGCCGAGATGGTCGCCGCGACAGCCGGGCTCGGGCAGATGGTGCTCAACGCATCGAGCTTCCTGCGCACCGATATCGTCGTGATGGGCATCCTGATCATCGGCGCGATCGCTTGGCTGTTCGACCTCGCGATGCGGTGGGTCGAGCGGCGGATCGTGCCGTGGAAGGGAAGGGGCTGATGCCACGCAGGCGCGCGGACGACGTCCGCGTGCCGCCACGGCCCGCCACCCTCACTCTCCCATCGCGATCCCTTCCCGCCGCGGATCCGCCCCGCCGAACCATACCGTCTGCCCCTGCACGTTCAGCCGCTGGATTCCCTGCAGCCCCGAGTTCATCTCGACCCCCCGCACGTCGTGCCCGCGGCCCTTCAGCCCGTCGGCGAGCGCATCGGACACGCGGCCGCGCTCGAGTTGCGTCGGCCCGTTCATCGACCCGAAGTTCGGCAGCGCGATCGCCTGCTGCATCGTCATCCCCCAGTCGAGCACGCCGACCAGCGTCTTCGCGACGTGATTGATGATCGCGGGGCCGCCGGCCGAGCCGACGATCATCGTCACCTGCTTCGTCTTCTTGTCGAACACGAGCTCCGGCGACATCGCCGAGCGCGGCCGCTTGCCGGGCTGCACGCGGTTCGCGACCGGCCGGCCGTTGTCGTTCGACACGAACGAGAAATCGGTGAGCTGGTTGTTCAGCATGAAGCCGCGCACCATCAGCCGCGATCCGAACGCATCCTCGATGCTCGTCGTCATCGACAGCGCCTGGCCGTAGCGGTCGACGATCGCGATGTCGGACGTCGACGGCAACTCGGGGCTGCGGTCGTCGGCCATCGCGAGCGTCGCGCCCTGCGGCGTGCCGGCCTGCGCGACGCCCATGCTGCTGTCGCCGATCAGGTGCGCGCGCTGCGCGAGATAGGTCTTGTCGGTGAGGCTCGCCCAGCTGCCGCCCGGCAGAGGCACGAAATCGGGATCGGCGACATAACGCGCGCGGTCCGCATATGCGAGCCGCCCGGCTTCGCTGAACAGGTGCGCGGCGAACGGCGTCGGCTCGTAGCCGACGTCGTTGCGCACCGGCTTCTGCGCGCCGATCTGCTGCCAGTCGGGCATCGCTTCGAGGATGCCGAGCATCTGCGCGATCGCGAGGCCGCCCGACGACGGCGGCGGCATCCCGCACACCACCGAGCGCCGGTAATCCGCGCACAGCGGCGCGCGCACCTTCGCCTTGTAGCGCGCGAGATCCTGGAGCGACAGCAGGCCCGGGTTGGTCGGGTGCCTGCGCACCTTCGTGACGATGTCGCGCGCGATCGCGCCGCTGTAGAACGCGTTCGCGCCGCGGTCGGCGACTTGCCGCAGCACGGTCGCGAGCGCGGGGTTCTTCAGCACCGTGCCGGCCGCCTTGGGCGTGCCGTCCGGGCTGTAGAAGTACGCGCGCGCGGCCGGGTCGTTCTTCAGGTACTTGTCGTTGGCGATCAGCGTCGCGAGCCGCGGGCTGATCGTGAAGCCGCGCTCGGCGAGCCGGATCGCGGGCTGGAACAGCCGGCGCCACGGCAGCTTGCCGTGCGCACGGTGCGCGGCGTCGAGCATGCGCAGCACGCCCGGCGTGCCGACCGAGCGCCCGCCGACGACACCTTCGTAGAAGCTCATCGGCTGGCCGGTCGGCCCGTAGAACAGGCGGTCGGTCGCGGCGGCCGGCGCGGTCTCGCGGCCGTCGTAGGCCTGCGTCGCCTTGCCGTCGAAGTACAGCAGGAACGCACCGCCGCCGATCCCCGACGATTGCGGCTCGACGAGCGCGAGCACCATCTGCGTGGCGATCGCCGCGTCGATCGCGGTGCCGCCCGCCTTCAGCATGTCGTAGCCGGCCTGCGTCGCGAGCGGATTCGCGGCCGCGATCATGAAGTGCTGCGAGGTCCAGCCCGGCTTGTCGGTCCAGCCGGACGACAGCTCGGGCGCATGGACGCCGGGCAGCGGCACGGCGGCGCCCGATGCGGCGGCGACGGGCACCACCGCGCCCGACGGCGGCGTGGACGGGGACGTGCAGCCGGCGTTGAACGCGACGAGCGCGACGGCGGCGAGCAGCGTCCAGGAGCGCGAATGCGGACGAATCCGGTCGAACATTGAACCCTCGGCAGCAGTGAATTCGAAGGAGGCGACGATGCCGGCGCAACGCGGCTGCCCGCCCCGGCGCGCTATTGTCGCCGCGCGGCCGGCGGGTTGTCACCCGACAGGAAACCCTGACGCATCGCGCCGGGCCCGCCCCGGCCGGTCTTTCCGGCCTGTTCGAGGATGAACTCTATGAACGTCGACGTCGCGCGCGTGTGGTGCCGGTTCGGCATGTAGAGCATGTACATGTGCGTGCCGAAGATGCTGAGCCGGTACGCGTCGAGCGACGTGACGACCGTGCCGCGCCGGATGTCGTCCTGCACCACGTAGTCGGGCACGATGCCGACGCCGATCCCGCCGAGGATCGCCTGCCGCAGGAACAGGAAGTTCTCCGAAATCAGCGTGGGCTCGAGCAGCACCTCGTGGCGCTCGTCGCCGAGATACGCGGCGATCCTGAGCTGCCGGCCCATCACCGTCGCGGTGACGACGGGGGAGGCCGACAACGCGCCGAGGCTCGCCGGCATCCCGTGCTCGGCCGCGAACGCGGCCGATGCGCACGCGACGTAGCGCACCGCGCCCATGTCGCGCGCGACGAGGTTCTGCGGCGGCTCGGGCATCACGCGCACCGCGATGTCGATTTCGTCGCGCATCAGGTCTTCCACGCGGTTCTCGAACACGACGTCGAGCACGATGCCCGGATGCAGCCGCTTGAACGCGAGCAGCCAGTCGGACATCACCATCTGCCCGTAGCCGCTCGGCACCGACAGCCGCACGCGGCCCTGCAGGTCCTGGCCGAGCGTCGTCACCGATTCCTGCGCGGCGAGCAGTTCGTTGCGGATGCGCCGCCCGTGCTCGTACAGCTTCAGCCCGATTTCGGTCGGCTCGATGCGCCGCGTCGTGCGCCGCACGAGCTGCTGGCCGATCGAGCGCTCGAGCTGGTTCAGCCGGTAGCTGACGTTCGCGCGGCTCATCTTGAGCCGCTGCGCGGCCTTGCTGAGATTGCCGGCGTCGAGGATCTCGACGAGCAGCGTCAGCGCGTTCAGGTCCATGCGTCGCGTCTCCTGATCCGTCCCGTTTAACGGTCGGAAAGCATTCAGTGTCAAGTCAGACTTGACAGCTTGTAAAAGCGGGAGGGAATTGTCAATGAATCTCGATCAATCGAGAATCGGGTCATGCCCGGCGTACGGCCGGATCTTGTCCCGCTCCGTGCGGGACCGGGGCAGGCGCCCCGGCGCCGCTCGCTTGGCCGCGAGCCACGAACCGGCGTCGACGCGCCTGCCGCCGCGTCAAGGAGACACGATGAACTCACCCGCTTCCCCCACCGGCTCGGCCGGCACCGTCACGCGCGAGCGGCGCGACAAGGTGCTCGTCGTCACGATCGACCATGCGCCCGTCAACGCGCTGTCCGCCGACGTGCGGCGCGGCCTCGCCGACGCGCTCGACGCCGCGCAGGCCGACGACGCGATCCGTGCGGTGCTGATCGTCGGCGCCGGCCGCAACTTCATCGCGGGCGCCGATATCCGCGAATTCGGCAAGCCGCCCGTGCCGCCGTCGCTGCCCGACGTGTGCGAGCGGATCGAGTCCAGCGCGAAGCCGGTCGTGGTCGCGCTGCACGGCGCGACGCTCGGCGGCGGCCTCGAAGTCGCGCTCGCCGCGCATTACCGGCTCGCGGTGCCCGGCGCGAAGCTCGGGCTGCCCGAAGTCACGCTCGGCCTGCTGCCCGGCGCGGGCGGCACGCAGCGCGCGCCGCGCCTGATCGGCGCGAAGGCCGCGCTCGACCTGATGCTGACGGGCCGCCACGCGAGCGCGGACGAAGCGCTCGCGCTCGGCCTCGTCGACCGCGTCGCACACAGCGACGACACGCTCGCCGAAGGCCTCGCTTACGCGCAGGAACTCGTGTCGCTCGGCGCACCGGTGCGCCGCACGCGCGACGCGCAGGGGCTGGCCGACCGCGCGGCCGCGCAGGCCGCGATCGACGCGGCACGGGCCGATCTGCCGAAGAAGTCGCGCGGCCTTTTCTCGCCTGCGAAGATCGTCGACGCGGTCGAGGCCGCGCTCACGCAGTCGTTCGACGCGGGGATGAAGCTCGAACGCAGCCTGTTCCTGCAGTGCATCGACAGCCCGCAGCGCGCGGGCCTCGTGCATGCCTTCTTCGCGGAGCGTGAAGCGGCAAAGGTGCCCGAGGCACGTCGCGCGAGCGCGCGGCCGGTCGAGCGGATCGGCGTGGTCGGCGGCGGCACGATGGGCGCGGGCATCGCGGTCGCGGCGCTCGATGCCGGGCTGCCGGTGACGATGATCGAACGCGACGAAGCGTCGCTCGCGCGCGGCCGCGCGCACGTCGAGAAGGTGTACGACGGCCTCGTCGCGAAAGGGCGGATGACGCCGGCCGCGCACGCCGCGCGGCTCGCGCGTTTCAAGGGCAGCACGTCGTACGACGCGCTCGCCCAGGCCGACGTCGTGATCGAGGCCGTGTTCGAGGACATGGCCGTGAAAAAGGCCGTGTTCGCCGAACTCGCGCGCGCGTGCAAGCCGGGTGCGGTGCTCGCGACCAACACGTCGTATCTCGACATCGACGAGATCGCCGCGAGCATCGACCGGCCGGCCGACGTGATCGGCCTGCATTTCTTCTCGCCGGCCAACGTGATGAAGCTGCTCGAGATCGTCGTGCCGGCGCGCGTGAGCGCCGAAGTGGTCGCGACCGCGTTCGCGCTCGCGAAGCAGTTGAAGAAGACGCCGGTGCGCGCCGGCGTGTGCGACGGCTTCATCGGCAACCGGATCCTCGCCGTCTATCGCACGGCGGCCGACTACCTGATGGAAGACGGCGCGTCACCGTACCAGATCGACCGCGCGGTGCGCGAATTCGGCTTCCCGATGGGGCCGTTCCAGGTCGTCGACCTCGCCGGCGGCGACATCGGCTGGGCGACCCGCAAGCGCCGCGCGGCGACGCGCGACCCGCGCGCGCGCTACGTGGAGATTTCCGACCGGCTGTGCGAGCGCGGCTGGTTCGGGCAGAAGACGGCGCGCGGCTACTACCTGTATCCGGACGGCGCGCGCGTCGGCACGCCGGATCCGGAAGTCGAGGCGATCGTCGCGCAAGAGCGCGCGAAGAAGGGCATCGCGCCGCGCACGTTTACCCACGACGAGATCATGCGCCGCTACCTCGCGGCGATGATCAACGAAGGCGCGAACGTCGTGCACGAGAAGATCGCGCTGCGCCCGCTCGACGTCGACGCGGTGTTCCTGTATGGCTACGGCTTCCCGCGTTATCGCGGCGGCCCGATGCATTACGCCGACACGGTCGGCCTCGCGAACGTGCTCGCCGATATCCGCGCGTTCGCGAAGGAAGATCCGCTGTTCTGGAAGCCGTCGCCGCTGCTCGTCGATCTCGTCGCGCGCGGCGCGGATTTCGCGAGCCTGAACCGCCTCGACTGAACGCCAACCGCATTCGCCACGGACTGACGATGGACCTCAATTTCACTCCCGAAGAGGAAGCCTTCCGCACGGAAGTGCAGCGCTTCCTGCAAGCCGAACTGCCCGAGCGCATCGCGCGCAAGGTGAAGGGCGGCCTGCATCTCACGCGCGACGACATGCGCGAATGGCACGCGATACTCAACGCGCGCGGCTGGCTCGCGAGCCACTGGCCGCGCGAGTACGGCGGCCCCGGCTGGAGCGTCGCGCAGAAGTTCCTGTTCGACAACGAATGCGCGCTCGCGGGTGCGCCGCGCATCGTGCCGTTCGGCGTGAACATGCTCGGCCCCGTGCTGATCAAGTACGGCGACGAAGCGCAGAAGCGCCGCTGGCTGCCGCGCATTCTCGACGGCACCGACTGGTGGTGCCAGGGCTATTCGGAGCCGGGCGCCGGCTCCGATCTCGCGTCGGTGAAGACGAGCGCGGTGCGCGGGCTCGACGCGCAGGGCGAGCACTACATCGTGAACGGCCAGAAGACGTGGACCACGCTCGGCCACTACGCGAACATGATCTTCTGCCTCGTGCGCACCGCGACCGACGTGCGCAAGCAGGAGGGCATCAGCTTCCTGCTGATCGACATGAACACGCCGGGCGTCGAGGTCCGCCCGATCATCACGCTCGACGGCGAGCACGAGGTGAACGAGGTGTTCTTCACCGACGTGCGCGTGCCGGCGGAGAACCTCGTCGGCGAAGAGAACCGCGGCTGGACCTACGCGAAATACCTGCTCACGTACGAGCGCACCAACATCGCCGGGATCGGCTTCTCGACGGCCGCGCTCGACCGGCTGCGCGCGGTTGCAGCGAAGGTCACGAAGAACGGCCGGCCGCTCGCCGACGACCCGTTCTTCGCGGCGCGCATCGCGCGCGTCGAGATCGAACTCGAGAACATGCGCACGACCAACCTGCGCGTGCTGGCTGCGGTCGCGGGCGGCGGGGTGCCGGGCGCGGAAAGCTCGATGCTGAAGATTCGCGGCACGCAGATCCGCCAGGAGATCACCGCGCTGATGCGGCGCGCGATGGGGCCGTACGCGCAGCCGTTCGTCGAGGAGGCGCTCGATGCCGACTACGACGGCGAGCCGGTCGGCCCGGACGAAGCGGCGAGCGCCGCGCAGCAGTATTTCAACAACCGGAAGCTGTCGATCTTCGGCGGCTCGAACGAGATCCAGAAGAACATCATCGCGAAGATGATGCTCGGGCTGTAACGAGGAGCGCGACGATGGATTTCCAGCACACAGAAGACCGCCGGATGCTGGCGGACACGTTGAACCGCTTCATCGCCGAACAGTATGCGTTCCCGGTGCGCGATCGCATCGCGCAGTCGGCCGAGGGCTTCGATCGCGCGATGTGGCAGCGCTTTGCGGAACTCGGCACGGTCGGCGCGCTGTTCGCGGAAGCCGACGGCGGTTTCGGCGGCGCGGGCTTCGACATCGCCGTGGTGTTCGAATGCCTCGGGCGCGGGCTCGTCGTCGAGCCGTTCCTCGGCGCGCTGCTCGCGGGCCGTGCGCTGTCGCTCGCCGGCGGCGACGCGCATCGCGAGCGGCTCGCCGCGCTGATCGACGGCAGCGCGAGCGCCGCGTTCGCGCACGACGAGCCGGGCTCGCACTACGAACTGACGACCGTGCGCACGCGCGCCGAACGCTCGGGCGACGGCTGGGTGCTCACGGGCGCGAAGGGCGTCGTCGACCAGGCCGCGCAGGCGGCGTTCTTCGTCGTCAGCGCGCGCGTGTCCGGGCAGGACGACGACGCGGCCGGCATCGGCCTGTTCGTCGTGCCGGCCGACGCACCGGGCGTGTCGCTGCGCGACTACCGGAAGATCGACGGCGGCCGCGCGGCCGAAGTGCGCTTCGAGCGCGTCGTGCTGCCGGCCGATGCGGCGCTCGGCGCGCACGACGGCGAAGCGGGCGCCGAGTTGCTCGAACGCGTGCTCGGCTACGGACTGCTCGCGCTGTCGGCGGAAGCGCTCGGCGCGATGGACGTCGCGAAGGAGCACACGCTCGAGTACCTGCGCACGCGCAATCAGTTCGGTTTGCCGATCGGCAGTTTCCAGGCGCTACAGCACCGGATGGCCGACCTGCTGCTCGAAGTCGAGCAGGCGCGTTCGGCCGTGATCAACGCGGCCGCGCAGCTCGATGCGCCGCGCGTGGTGCGCGAACGCGCGCTGGCCGCGGCGAAATTCAGCATCGGGCGGATCGGCACGCTCGTCGCGGAGGAGAGCATCCAGTTGCACGGCGGGATCGGGATGACATGGGAGCTGCCGCTGTCGCACTACGCGAAGCGCCTCGTGATGATCGATCACCAGCTCGGCGACGAGGATCACCATCTCGCGCGCTACATCGCGCTGTCGAAACAGTAAAGACGAACGACGCGAATGGAGGAGACAAGGATGACGAACGAATCGCGCGTTTTGCCGCTGGCCGGCGTGAAAGTGCTCGACTTCTCGCGCGTGCTCGCGGGTCCGTGGTGCGCGATGGTGCTCGCCGATTTCGGCGCGGAAGTGATCAAGGTCGAGCATCCGGCGCGCGGCGACGACACGCGCGACTGGGGCTTGAGGATCGGCGACACCGAAACGACCTACTTCAACAGCGTGAACCGCAGCAAGCGCTCGATCTGTCTCGACCTGCAGACCGAGGAAGGGCGGCGGCTCGCGCGCGAGCTGGCCGCGCAGGCCGACGTGGTGCTTCACAACTTCAAGTTCGGCGGCGCGGAGAAACTCGGGCTCGGCTACGACGCGCTGGCCGAACTGAACCCGCGCCTCGTGCACTGCGCGATCTCCGGCTACGACCGCTCGGGCGCCGAGGCTGCGCGGCCCGGCTACGACCTCGTCGTGCAGGGCGAGGCCGGGCTGATGGCGCTGAACGGCGAAGCCGGCCAGCCGCCGCTGAAGTTCGGCGTCGCGGCGGTCGACCTGTTCACCGGCATGTATTCGGCGCAGGCGATCCTCGCGGCGCTGTACGAACGTCATGCGACGGGGCGCGGGCGGCGCATCGAGATGGCGCTGTTCGACTGCGGGCTGATGATCACCGCGTACTACGGGCTCGACGCGCTGCTGAAGGGCGAGGACCCGCCGCGCTACGGCAACGCGCATCCGTCGATCGTGCCGTACGGCGTGTTCGACGCGGCCGACGGCCCGCTCGTGATCACGGTCGGCAACAACACGCAGTTCGCGCGCTTTTGCGACGCGATCGAGCGGCCCGACCTCGCCGCGGACGAACGCTACAAGACCAACCTCGGCCGCTCGGAGAACCGCGCCGACCTGCTGCCCGAGATTCGTCGCGAACTCGCGCGCCGTTCGCGCGCGACATTGCTCGCGGCGCTGGCCGACGCGGGCATTCCGTGCGGCGAAGTGCTCGGGCTGCACGAAGCGCTGACGTCGGAACGCGCGACGAGCGCGGGGCTCGTGACGCGGCAGCCGCATCCGGTCGCGGGCGGCGTCGACGTGCTGGCGCCGCCGTACCGGTTCGACGGCGCGCGGCTGCCGGTGCGCGGCGCGCCGCCGGTGCTCGGCGCCGATACGGACGACGTGCTCGGCGGCTGGCTCGGGATGTCGGCCGACGAGGTCGCGCGGCTGCGTGCGGATCGCGTCGTGTAGTTCGATTTGCCGCCACGGCGCGGGCGGGGGAGTCGACGCGCGCCGACCATTCCACACAACACCCTCGCAATGACGAGTTGGTTTGCCCTGCGGGGGCCTGAGTAGGCGCTGAAGCGCCAACTCAGGTCGACCGCGAAGCATGGGACCCAAGTAAGCGCTAAAGCGCTAACTCGGGTCGACCGCGAAGCATGGGACCAGAGTAAGCGCTAAAGCGCTAACTCGGGTCGACAGGAGACACCATGGAGCCTTCCTTCATCGAATCGGTCACGGCGCGCCGCGACTACCAGCAGCTCGTGCGGGCACGGCGCCGTTTCAGCTTCACGCTGACGGCACTGATGATCGCCACGTACTACGGCTTCATCCTGTTCGTCGCGCTCGCGCCGCACGTGCTCGCGGCGCCGCTGTATCGCGGCGCGACGACGACGGTCGGGATCGCCGCGGGCGTCGCGATCATCCTGGTCGCGATCGGGCTGACCGCGTGTTACGTGCTGCGCGCGAACCGTGCGTTCGACCGCCGCGTCGACGCGCTCCTGCAGCGTTCGTGAAGGAGGCCGACATGCGACGTACTTCGATCGCGCTCCGCGCGCTTGCCGTTCCCGCGGCCCTCGTGTCCTCCGCCGCGCATGCGGTATCGGTCGCGGGCCCGATGCCCGACAAGGTCGAACTGAACCCGGTCGCGATCGGGATGTTCTTCGCGTTCGTGTTCGCGACGCTCGCGCTCACGCGCTGGGCCGCGCGCCGCACGCGCTCGACGCGCGACTTCTACACGGCCGGCGGCGGCATCACCGGGCTGCAGAACGGGCTCGCGATCGCGGGCGACTATATGTCGGCCGCGTCGTTCCTCGGGCTGTCGGGGATGGTGTTCATGTTCGGCTTCGACGGGCTCATCTACTCGATCGGCTTTCTCGTCGGCTGGCCGTTCGTGATGTTCCTGATTGCCGAACCGCTGCGCAATCTCGGCAAGTTCACGTTCGTCGACGTCGTTGCGTACCGCTTCGCACAGCGGCCGATCCGGCTGCTGACGTCCGCGAATTCGCTGACCATCGTCGTGCTGTACCTCGTCGTGCAGATGGTCGGCGCGGGCAAGCTGATCCAGCTGCTGTTCGGGCTGTCGTACGGCACGGCCGAGCTGATCGTCGGCGTGCTGATGGTCGTCTATGTGTTCTTCGGCGGGATGACCGCGACCACCTGGGTGCAGGTGATCAAGGCCGTGCTGCTGCTGTGCGGCGCGACGCTGCTCGTCCTGCTCGCGCTCGCCGAATTCGGCTTCAGCGTCGACGAGATGTTCCGCCGCGCGGTGGCCGTGCATCCGGGCGCGCTGTCGATCATGGGCCCCGGCAAGCTGATCCGCGATCCGGCCAACGCGCTGTCGCTCGGCATCGCGCTGATGTTCGGCACGGCCGGCTTCCCGCACATCCTGATGCGCTTCTTCACGGTGCCGAACGCGAAGGAGGCGCGCAAGTCGGTGCTCTATGCGACCGGCTTCATCGGCTACTTCTACCTGCTGACCTTCGTGATCGGCTTCTCGGCGATCGTGCTGCTCGCGCAGCATCCGGAATTCTTCAAGCTGGGCGCCGACGGTTCCTTCAACCTGACGCACGACCTGCTCGGCGGCTCGAACATGGTCGCGGTGAAGCTCGCGCAGGCGGTCGGCGGGAACTGGTTCTACGGCTTCATCGCGGCGGTCACGTTCGCGACGATCCTCGCGGTGGTCGCGGGCCTCACGCTCGCCGGCGCGACGACGATCTCGCATGACCTGTACGCGCAGATGTGGGCGCGCGGCAAGCCCGACGAGCGCCTCGAGATGCGCATCTCGCGCGCGGCGACGATCGCGTTGTCGGCGGTCGCGATCGGGCTGTCGATCCTGTTCGAGCACGTGAACGTCGCGTTCATGGTCGGCCTCGTCGCGGCGGTGGCCGCGAGCGCGAATTTCCCGGTGCTCGCGATGTCGATCTTCTGGCGCGGGATGACGACGCGCGGCGCGGTGCTCGGCGGCGGCCTCGGCCTCGTGTCGGCGGTCACGCTCACGGTGCTGTCGAAGTCGGTGTGGGTCGACGTGCTGCATCACGCGCACGCGGCGGTGTTCCTCGACAACCCCGCGCTCGTGTCGGTGCCGCTCGCGTTCGTCGGGATCGTCGTCGGCTCGCTCGCGGATCGCGGCGAGCGTGCGCGACGCGAGCGCGCTGCGTTCGCGCAGCAGGAGTTTTACGCGCAGACGGGGGTGCTGGCGGGCGAGGCCGTGCAGCACTGATTCATCGGAAGAATGCGCCAATCCGTCCGAATCCCCGGACGGATATTTTCCGGAAATCCGGAAAGCCGGATTTCCTTGCCTGCCGCATTATGAGAAATACAATGAAAACAACGGTTTGAGGGGTTACGGAAACCTGGCATCGACCTTGCGATATAAAGCGCACGGCCAACCCCCCGGCCGAACTACTACAGCAAGCAAGGAGACAATCGATGACCACTGCCTTCCTCCCCCTCCGGACGTCCTGAGGCATCGCTTGTTGCGGCACGGCAGCCGCGCGGGCGATTTGTTTCCCCTGACATTCGTCCGCGCGCGTGACGCCGTTTCCATCGGCTCATCTACTTCAGCAGGAACCATCGTGAAGAAGAAACCCTTCTACAAAGTGCTCTATGTGCAGGTGATCTTCGCCATCATCGTCGGCGTGATCCTCGGCCATTTCTACCCGTCGATCGCCACCGACATGAAGCCGCTCGGCGACGGCTTCATCAAGCTGATCAAGATGGTCATCGGCCCGATCATCTTCTGTACGGTCGTCACCGGCATCGCCGGCATGGAGGACATGAAGAAGGTGGGCCGCGTCGGCGGCAAGGCACTCCTGTACTTCGAGATCGTGTCGACCTTCGCGCTGGTGCTCGGCCTCGCGGCCACGCACATCCTGCGTCCGGGCGTCGGCTTCAACATCGATCCGGCGACGCTCGACGGCAAGGCCGTCGCGTCGTACGCGGCGAAGGCGCACGGGCAGTCGACGGTCGACTTCCTGATGCACATCATCCCGAACACGATGGTCGATGCGTTCGCGCAGGGCGAGATCCTGCAGATCCTGCTGATCGCACTGCTGTTCGGCAGCGTGCTCGCGCACCTCGGCGAGCGCGGCAAGGTCGTCACCGACTTCATCGACGGGCTCACGCGCGTGCTGTTCGGCATCGTGCACATCGTCACGAAGCTGGCACCGATCGGCGCGTTCGGCGCGATGGCGTTCACGATCGGCAAGTACGGCGTCGGCTCGCTGGTGCCGCTGCTCAAGCTGATCGGCACGTTCTACCTGACGTCGGTCGTGTTCGTGCTCGTCGTGCTCGGCACGATCGCCCGCGTCACGGGCTTCTCGATCATCCGCTTCGTGTCCTACATCAAGGAAGAGCTGCTGATCGTGCTCGGCACGAGCTCGTCGGAAGCCGCGCTGCCGCAGCTGATGGAAAAGCTCGAGAAGGCCGGCTGCTCGCGTTCGGTCGTCGGCCTCGTCGTGCCGACCGGCTATTCGTTCAACCTCGACGGCACCAACATCTACATGACGATGGCCGTGCTGTTCATCGCGCAGGCGACCAACATCGAACTGACGTGGATGCAGCAGCTCACGCTACTCGCGGTCGCGATGCTGACGTCGAAGGGCGCGAGCGGCGTCACCGGCGCGGGCTTCATCACGCTCGCCGCGACGCTCGCCGTCGTGCCGACGATCCCGCTGTCGGGCATGGTGCTGATCCTCGGCATCGACCGCTTCATGAGCGAATGCCGCGCGCTGACCAACATCGTCGGCAACGGCGTCGCGACGGTCGTCGTGTCGGCATGGGAGAAGGAGCTCGACCGCAACAAGCTGCGCCAGGCGCTGAAGGGCGGCGGCGAGGTCACGCCGACCGAGACGGCCGGCGTCTGACGTCATGAAGGAGCAGGCGGCGGCATCGCCCGCGGGCGGTGCGGCCCGCGGCGGCCAGGGCGGGCAGGCGGAGGCCTATGACACAATAGGCGATCCGCATCGCCAGGAAGCCTCGACCGTGACGCGCCGCCTGCTCATTCTCGTCGTGCTTGCCGCCGCGCTCGCCGCGGCGTGCACGCTGACGTGGACGATCACCTGGCGGCGCGGCGTCGCAGAGTTGCAGCGCAACGCCGCGGTGCGCGTCGACCGCACCACCAACGCGCTCAAGAGCACGCTCGACCGCTACGAATCGCTGCCTTATCTGCTCGGCAGCCATCCGTACGTGCAGGACCTGCTCGCCGAGCCGAAGCGCACCGACTACACCGCACGCGTCAACCGCTATCTCGAAGACCTCAACGAACACGCGCACGCGACCGTCACCTACGTGATCGGCGCGGACGGCCTGTGTGTCGCCGCCAGCAACTGGCGCGCACCCGACAGCTTCGTCGGGATCGAATACCGCTTCCGCCCGTATTTCCTCGATGCGATGAACGGCCAGGTCGGCCGCTTCTTCGGGATCGGCACGATCTCGCGCGATCCCGGCTACTACATCTCGCAGCCCGTGTGGCGCGACGGCAGGATCGCGGGCGTCGTCGTCGTGAAGCTCAACCTCGAATGGTTCCAGGGCGCCGATGCGTCCGAGCCGCTCGTCGTCGCGGACGACCACGGCGTCGTGTTCCTGTCGTCGGTGCCCGCCTGGAAGTACCACACGCTGCGGCCGCTGACGGGGCCCGTTGCCGCGTCGATCTACGAGACGCGCCAGTACGCGCAGCAGCCCGTCACGCCGTTGCCGCTGCGCATCGAGCAGGTGCTGGGCCCCGATGCGGAGATCGTGCGTCTCGGCGCGGGCCTGCGCGCGCCGCGCTACCTCGCGAGCAAGCGCCGGATCGGCGAGCCCGACTGGCTGCTCGTCACGCTGGCACCGATCGCGCCCGTCGACGCCGACGCGCGCAACGCGACGATCGTCACGGGCTTCGGCTTCGTGTCGGTCGCGCTGCTCGCGTTCTACTGGCGGATGCGCCGCGCGCGCGTGCGCGAAATGATTCGCGGCCGCGCGCTGCTGCAGCAGGCGTACGCGGAGTTGAACCGGCGCGTCGAAGAGCGCACGGCCGACCTGTCGGAAGCGAACGAGCAACTGCAGAAGGAGGTCGGCGACCGGATCCGCGCGGAACAGGAACTGCGCGCCGCGCACGACGAACTGATCCAGGCGAGCAAGCTCGCCGCGCTTGGCCAGATGGCGGCCGGCATCACGCACGAACTGAACCAGCCGCTCGCGGCGCTGCGCAGTTTCTCGGACAACACGCGTGTGCTGCTCGATCGCGGCGAACAGGCGGCCGCGCGCGAGAACCTCGAGGCGATCGCCGCGCTCACGGAGCGGATGGGCAAGATCACGAACCAGCTGAAGCTGTTCGTCGGCCGCGCGAAGCCGCGCAACGAGCAGGCGCTGGTCGTGCGCGCGCTGCGCAGCGTGCTGTCGTTGCTCGACGAGCGCCTGCGCGGCGTCGCGCTCACGCTGACGTTGCAGGATGCGACCGTGTCGCCCGCGCACGATGCGCCGCTCGACCTGGCGCGCGACTATCCCGAGCTCGTCGCGCGCTGCGAGGACCTGCGCCTCGAACAGGTGCTGATCAACCTGCTCGGCAACGCGCTCGACGCGGTCGCAGGCGTGGCGGCGCCGGCGATCGAGGTGACGATCGGGGTGTCGGCGGCGACGCTCGCGATCGAGGTGCGCGACAACGGCTGCGGCATTGCGCCCGACCTGCTGCCGCGCCTGTTCGAGCCGTTCTTCACGACCAAGGAAATGGGGCGCGGGCTGGGACTCGGGCTCGCGATCTCGTCGTCGATCGCGAGCGACGCGGGCGGGGCGCTGACCGCGCGCAACGCGCCGTCGGGCGGCGCGCTGTTCGTCTTGACGCTGCGGCGCGCCCGCACGCATCATCCGGACTCCGTGTCCGAGCCGGCGGGCTCGCGCTAGGCGCGCCATGCCGCCCGCCCGATCGGTGCACGATCGGTATCAACGCCGCCGCGCGCGCTGCCGCCGCGCGGCCCGTCAGGAGCAAGTGAGTACGATGGCCAACCGCCTGCAAGTGATCTATATCGAAGACGATGCGCTCGTTCGCCGGGCAAGCGTGCAGAGCCTTCAGCTGGCGGGGTTCGACGTCGCCGGCTTCGAGTCGGCCGAGGCAGCCGAGAAGGCGATCGTCGCGGATACCGCCGGCGCGATCGTCAGCGACATCCGGCTGCCCGGCGCGAGCGGGCTCGACGTGCTCGCGCAGTGCCGCGAGCGCGTGCCCGACGTGCCCGTGATTCTCGTCACGGGGCACGGCGACATCTCGATGGCCGTGCAGGCGATGCGCGACGGCGCGTACGACTTCATCGAAAAACCGTTCGCGGCCGAGCGCCTGATCGAGACGGTGCGCCGTGCGCTCGAGCGGCGCGAGCTCGTGCTCGAGAACCACGCGCTGCGGCGCGAGCTCGCCGGGCAGAACGTGGTCGCGCCGCGCATCATCGGCCGCAGCCCCGCGATCGAGCAGGTGCGCAAGCTGATCGCGAACGTCGCGCCGACCGACGCGTCGGTGCTGATCAACGGCGACACGGGTGCCGGCAAGGAGCTGATCGCGCGCAGCCTGCACGAGCTGTCGCCGCGTCGCGACAAGCCGTTCATCGCGGTGAACTGCGGCGCGCTGCCCGAGCCGATGTTCGAATCGGAGATGTTCGGCTACGAGCCCGGCGCGTTCACCGGCGCCGCGAAGCGCCGGGTCGGCAAGCTCGAGTACGCATCCGGCGGCACCTTGTTCCTCGATGAAATCGAAAGCATGCCGCTCGCGCTGCAGGTGAAGCTGCTGCGCGTGCTGCAGGACGGCGTGCTGGAGCGGCTCGGCTCGAACCAGCCGATCCGCGTGAACTGCCGCGTCGTCGCGGCCGCGAAGGGCGACATGAGCGAGCTCGTCGCGGCCGGCACGTTCCGGCGCGACCTGCTGTACCGGCTCAACGTCGTGACGATCGCGCTGCCGCCGCTTGCCGAGCGCCGCGAGGACATCGTGCCGCTGTTCGAGCACTTCATGCTCGATGCGGCCGTGCGTTACGCGCGGCCGGCGCCAGTGCTGACCGACCGGCAGCGCGCGAGCCTGATGCAGCGCGACTGGCCCGGCAACGTGCGCGAGCTGCGCAACGCGGCCGACCGCTTCGTGCTCGGCGTGGCCGACATGCCGCAGGAGACGGGCGCGAACGGCGGCGACGCCGACAACGAGCAGACGCTGAAGGAGCGCATCGAGCAATTCGAGCGTGCGGTGATCGCCGAGGCGCTGAACCAGACGGGCGGCGCGGTTGCCGCGACGGCCGACCGGCTGCATGTCGGCAAGGCGACGCTGTACGAGAAGATGAAACGCTACGGGCTGTCGGCGAAAGGCGAAACCGAGCGCTGAAAAGCGAACGGACCGCAGAACCGGGTTGCCCGGTCGTGCGGTCCGTCGTGCGGAGGAGGGCGCGGCGCGCGGCCCTTCGAGCCGGATCGGGCGGCGCTCAGGCCGCGTTGCTGTCGAGTGCCTTCTTGAGCAGTGCGTCGAGCTCCGCGAACTGCGGTGCGCCGACGTAGCGCTTCAGGATCTTGCCGTCCTTGTCGACGACGAAGGTCGTCGGCGTGAGCTGCACGTTGCCGAACTGCTTCGCGACGCTGCCGTCGTCGAGCGCGACCTTGAACGGCAGCTGGCGCGTTTGCGCGTAGTTCGCGACGTACATCGGCGGATCGTAGTTCATCGCGACGGCGACGAACTCCAGCCCCTGACCCTTGAAGCGATTATAGGTATCGACCATCTGCGGCATTTCCTGCATGCAGGTCGCGCAGCTCGTCGCCCAGAAGTTCACGAGATAGACCTTCCCTTTCAGGTCGCCTGCGGTCGAGACCTTCTGGCCCGACAGCAGCGTGAACGTGGCGTCCGGCACGGTGGACTTGCCGTTGAACGCGAAGAAGCCGGCCACGGCGATCGCCGCGACGACGGCGGCGGCGACGATGTAGCGGACGGGTCCGGCGCTGCGCCGGGCGGGAGGCGTGGTGTTCATCTGGTGCTCTCGGAGTCGGTCGATGACGCGGATCGAAGCAAAGGACATCGAAATTCGGCGCTCATTTTAGCGCGAATGCGGGATGTGCACCGACGGCGGCCACGCATCCCGGAATTCACGTTCGGCGGATAATGCCCGTTTTGCCTGCCCGCTCCACGCCATGCCGAAGGAAGTCACCGATTCGTTGCGCCCCCTTTTTCATCCGCTGCGACACTTCGCCGCGCTCGCGTGCATGAGCGTCGCGCTGACCGCGTGCTCGCCGTCGTATGACTGGCGCACGCTGCACAACGACGCCGGCTACACCGTCGACCTGCCGGCGAAGCCGACCGTCGAGCAGCAGCCGGTGGCGATCGGCGGCGCGTCGATGCCGATGCGGATGCAGGCCGCGCACGTGGACGGCGCGGTGTTCGCGGTCGGCACGCTGACGCTGCCGGACGACAGCGACGACACGCGCCGCGCGGCGCTCGAGTTCCTGCGCACCGGGCTGTCGCGCAACCTCGACGGCGCGCCGCAGACGGCTGCGGTGCCGGTGCCGCTTGCGGCCGGCGGCGCGGTGAACGGGCTCGAGCTGCGCATCGCGGGCGCGGCTGCCGGGGGCGATCGCGCGCGCAAGACGATCGTCGCACGGCTTGTCGCGCGCGGCCGGCATGCGTACCAGGCCGTCGTGATTGCCGACGGGCCGCTTGCCCAGGAGCAGCTCGACCAGTTTTTCGGGTCGTTCAAGCTCGACTGACGGCCTCGGCGAGGGCGCCGGGGCACGTCGTGACAACTGAAAGTTCGTTCGCAACTTTCGGCGCTAGTCGCCGGATTTTGCGAGGTTTTTTCGGCTATCCACAGCGCATGTGGATAACTTTGTTGAAAAGTTTCCCGAATTTCCTGCCAAGCCGCGCGGGACGGCCTTCCGGCCCATTTGGTCGCTCGCTTGCGTTTTGTGAAAAATCAATCAAAACAATGAGATACGGATTCCGTGCTGCAAAGGTCCCGCCGAGCCCCGATCCGGGGCCGGATTCGTGGAATTGTGCATAAGTCAAGTCTTGACAGCCGGATTTTGTCCTCCGAGGACGCTCACAGCGCCGTGAGCGCGCGCCGGTAGCGGATCGCCTCGGCGATCTGCGCGGCCGTCGGCAGCGGGTCGCCGGCCAGGTCGGCGATCGTCCGCGCGACCTTCAGCACACGGAAATACGCGCGCGCCGACCAGCCGAAACGTTCACCGGCCTCGCGCAGCAGCCGCTCGCCTTCGTCGGTCGGCCGGCAGAGATCGTCGGTTTCGCGGCCGCTCAGCATGTGATTCGTCTTGCCCTGCCGGTCGAGCTGCAGCGCACGCGCGTGTGCGACCCGTGCGGCCACCGCGGCACTCGGCTCGCCGGGCGCCGTCGCGCGCGACGCGAGTTCGGCCGGCGACAGCGCGGGCAGGTCGATCTGGATGTCGATGCGATCGACGAGCGGCCCTGACAGCTTGCGCAGGTAGCGCGCGGCGACGTCCGGCGTGCAGCGGCAGCGGCCGGACGGATCGCCGTGCCAGCCGCACGGGCAGGGATTCATCGCGGCGATCAGCTGGCATGCGGCCGGGAAGTCGGCCTGCTGCGCCGCGCGCGAGATCGTGATGCGGCCGGCTTCCAGCGGCTCGCGCAGCATTTCGAGCACGTGCCGGTCGAATTCCGGGAGTTCGTCGAGAAACAGCACGCCGAGATGGGCGAGCGTGATTTCGCCCGGTTGCGGCGGGTTGCGGCCGCCGACCAGCGCGGCGGCGCTCGACGAATGATGCGGGGCACGGAACGGCCGCCGGCGCCACTGTGCCGGTGAAAAGCCGAGGCGGCTCGCGGAGAGGAGCGCCGCCGACGTCAGCGCCTCGTCGTCGGTCAGCGGCGGCAGGAGGCCCGGCAGCCGTGCGGCCAGCATCGACTTGCCGGCGCCCGGCGGCCCGATCATCAGCATGTGATGGCCGCCCGCGGCCGCGACTTCCAGTGCGCGGCGCGCACCGCGCTGGCCGACCACGTCGGCGAGATCGGGGGCGGCCGGCACCGGCAGGCCGTCGAGGCATGGCGCCGCGACCG
>NZ_LDVA01000173.1:0-86779 GCF_050768715.1 Burkholderia sp. ZZQ-2
CCCGCCACTAATCTAGCACCACGCACACGGCACCGGACGCCGTGCCCGGCTACCCATCGGAAGGAGGAACCCGCAATGACGACCCATCTCACCGGAACACGCGACGAATGGCTGGCCGCGCGGCGCGCGCTGCTCGACGCGGAAAAGGCGCTGACGCGGCAAAGCGACGAACTCGCGCGGCGGCGCCAGGCGCTGCCCTGGGTACGCATCGACAAGACCTACCGGTTCGACACCGAAGACGGGCAGGCCACGCTCGGCGACCTGTTTCGCGGCCGTTCGCAACTGCTCGTCTATCACTTCATGTTCGGCCCCGACTACAAGGCAGGCTGCCCGTCGTGTTCGGCGCTCGCCGACGGTTTCGACGGCTTCGCCGTGCACCTGGCGAACCACGACGTGACGCTCGCCGCCGTGTCGCGTGCGCCGCTCGCGACACTCCTCGCTTACCGGCAGCGGATGGGGTGGCGCTTCCCGTGGGCGTCGTCGGTCGGCAGCGATTTCAACTTCGACTTCAATGTGTCGTTCACCGAAACGCAGCAGCGCGCGGGCGCCGTCGAATACAACTACGCGCTGGCCGGCCATGCGATGGACATGGATCCGCCGCCGGCACCCGTCGTGCAGTTCGCTGCGACGTGCGGCACCGACGCGCTCACGTATTCGCTCGACCGGCCGGGGATGAGCGCGTTCGTGCGCGAGGACGACGCCGTTTATCACACGTACTCCACCTATGCGCGCGGGCTCGACGGGCTGTGGGGGATGTACCAGTGGCTCGATCGCGCGCCGCGCGGACGCAACGAGGCCGGCCCGTGGTGGCGCCGTCATGACGAGTACGCACGCGGCTGAGTGCGCCGGCGACGGGCGGGGGCGGGCGGTGCGGACGATGGCGCGGCCGCCGGCCGGCGACGCGGGCCCCGATCCGCGAGCCTTCGGCACGGCGCTCGTGGCCGTGTTCGCCGTTGCCGTGCTCGCGACCGTGGCGCTGCATGCGTCGATGGCCGCGATGGGGCGCGAACCGATGGCCGGCGGCTGGATGGCTTCGGCCGCATGGCTGCAGCCGTGCGGCCGGGGCGCCGGACGCGCATTCGCGGCGTTCGCCGGAATGTGGGGCGCGATGACGGTGACGATGATGCTGCCGGTGCTGGCGCCGATGCTCTGGCGATACCGGCAGCGCATCGGCCCGATGGCGACGGCGCGTTCCGCCTGGCTCGTCGCAGTTGCGGGCGCCGGGTACTTCGCGGTGTGGATGGCGCTCGGGGCGCTCGTGTTTCCGGCTGGCATCGCGCTGACGGCCGCCGCCGCACGGCTGCCGGCGCTTGCCCGCGCGCTGCCGTTTGCGGCCGGCGCGGTCGTGTCGGTTGCGGGCATGCTGCAATTTTCCGCGTGGAAGGCCCGGCGGCTGGCGTGCTGCCGGCATGCGGCAGGCGACGCACACCGGTCGTCGGCAGTTGCCGGTGCGGCATGGTGGCACGGCGTGCGGGGCGCCATGCACTGCGGCGCCTGTTGCGGGAACCTGATGGCGATCGCGCTGGCGGCCGGCATGATGGACCTGCGCGTGATGGCCGCCGTGACGATCGCGCTCACCGCCGAGCGCCTCGCGCCGCCCGGCGGGCGTGTCGAGCGGATCGCCGGTTGCGTGGCGGTCGGCGGCGGCATCGCGATGATCGCGCGCGCGGCCGGGCTGCTATAACTCAGGGTAGGCAGGCCGATTCGACGCGTTGTCTGGCCTTGCTTCGCCGTGGCTGCTTCGGCTGCGTGGCCCGTTTGCAACAGGCCGATGGGCCATATTGCCGCCCGTTGCGCGAATGGCTCGATGCGGCGGTGAAACGAAAGACGATCGAAAACGAACCGAACGGCGAACCGAACGATTCGGCCCCCGAACGGCCGAAACCGGCTAAGCCGTTGTTCGTGTTGTGAAAATTCACGGCGCTTCGCGTATAATTCGCTTTTGCGCCCATAGGATTTGCCATGCGTCTGATCCAAAAAGCACTCACTTTCGATGACGTGCTCCTCGTTCCCGCCTTCTCCGACGTTCTCCCGCGCGACACCAGCCTCAAGACCAAGCTGACCCGCAACATCTCCCTGAACATGCCGCTCGTGTCCGCCGCGATGGACACGGTCACCGAAGGTCGCCTCGCGATCGCGATGGCCCAGCAGGGTGGCGTCGGTATCGTCCACAAGAACCTCACGCCGGCCGAGCAGGCCCGCGAAGTCGCGAAGGTCAAGCGTTTCGAGTCGGGCGTCGTCCGCGATCCGATCACGGTGCCGCCGCAAATGAAGGTGCGCGACGTGATCGCGCTGTCGCGCCAGCATGGCATCTCGGGCTTCCCGGTCGTCGAAGGCCCGCAGCTCGTCGGCATCGTCACGAACCGCGACCTGCGTTTCGAAACGCGCCTCGATGAGCCGGTCAAGTCGATCATGACGCCGCGCGAGCGCCTCGTCACGGTCAAGGAAGGCACGCCGCTCGCCGAAGCGAAGGCGCTGATGCACAGCCACCGCCTCGAGCGCGTGCTGGTCGTCAACGACGCGTTCGAACTGCGCGGCCTGATGACCGTCAAGGACATCACGAAGCAGACCGAGCACCCGGATGCGTGCAAGGACGAACACGGCAAGCTGCGCGCAGGCGCGGCGGTCGGCGTCGGCCCGGACAACGAAGAGCGCGTCGAGCTGCTGGTGCAGGCCGGCGTCGACGTGATCGTGGTCGATACCGCGCACGGCCACAGCAAGGGCGTGCTCGAGCGCGTTCGCTGGGTCAAGCAGAACTTCCCGCACGTCGAAGTGATCGGCGGCAACATCGCGACGGCCGCCGCCGCGAAGGCGCTCGTCGAATACGGCGCGGACGCGGTCAAGGTCGGTATCGGCCCGGGTTCGATCTGCACGACGCGGATCGTCGCCGGTGTCGGCGTGCCGCAGATCAGCGCGATCGCGAACGTCGCGGAAGCGCTGAAGGGCACGGGCGTGCCGTGCATCGCCGACGGCGGCGTGCGCTTCTCGGGCGACGTGTCGAAGGCCCTCGCGGCCGGCGCGAACGCGGTGATGATGGGCAGCATGCTCGCGGGCACCGAAGAGGCGCCGGGCGACGTGTTCCTGTATCAGGGCCGCCAGTACAAGTCGTATCGCGGCATGGGTTCGGTCGGTGCGATGAAGGACGGCGCGGCGGACCGCTACTTCCAGGACAACTCGGCGAACATCGACAAGCTCGTGCCGGAAGGCATCGAAGGCCGTGTCGCGTACAAGGGTTCGGTCAACGCGATCCTGTTCCAGCTGGTCGGCGGTGTGCGCGCCAGCATGGGCTACTGCGGCTGCCGCACGATCGACGAGCTGCACGACAAGGCCGAATTCGTCCAGATCACCGCGGCAGGCATGCGCGAGTCGCACGTGCACGACGTGCAGATCACGAAGGAAGCGCCGAACTACCACGTGGACTGATCGCCGATGAAACCGCTGCTGCGAGCCGTGCTGATCATCGATGCCGTGCTGCTGCTGGCGTTCGGCGTGCTGTTCGTGCTGACGCCCTGGCATTCGCTCTTCAACGCGCTGCAGCTCGCGAACGTCCAGCCGGCGATGCTCGGCCAGGCGTTCGGCATCGCGTTGCTCGGGCTCGCGTGGCTCGCGTTTCATGCAGCGTTCAACGGGGATCTCACCGCGCCCGTCGCGCGCGCGGTCGGCCATGTGTACTGGCTGACCGGCGCGCTGACGATCGTCTGGTCGATCGGCACCGGCAGCGGTCCCGCGCTCGCCGCCGCCGGCAGGGTGCTGTCGGCCGTGGCGGGTGTCGCACTGATCGTGCTCGGTCTCGGCGGCGTGCGGCTCGCATCGGCCGTGCGCCGGCGCGAAAAAGCGCAGGCGCTCGAGGCGCGCGCGCCGGCGTCGCGTCCGGACGAGCCTGCGATGGCGCAAGCGTCGTCGGCCGCGCCGCAGCGTGTCGAACCCGTCGTCAGCCGTCCCGCGGCGCCGTCGCCGGCCGCCGCATCGTCATCCGCCGCATCCGGCCAATCGTCGTCAGGCACCGTCGCACTCGACGAGCGCCCGCCGATGCAGGATTGACCGGCCATGCGTCGCGCGTGCTGCCTTCCGCCCGACGCCGCTGTCCATGCTTTTGACGCAGCGCATGATGCAAACGATGCGCTGCTTTTCTTATTCTCTTCATCCCGTCCGCAGCCATGCACGACAAAATCCTGATTCTCGACTTCGGTTCGCAAGTCACCCAACTGATCGCGCGCCGCGTGCGTGAAGCGCACGTCTACTGCGAAATCCATCCGAACGACGTGTCCGACGCCTTCGTCCGCGAATTCGCGCCGAAGGCGGTGATCCTGTCGGGCAGCCACGCGAGCACGTACGAAGACCACCAGCTGCGCGCGCCGCAGGCCGTGTGGGATCTCGGCGTGCCGGTGCTCGGCATCTGCTACGGCATGCAGACGATGGCCGTGCAGCTCGGCGGCAAGGTCGAGTGGAGCGACCACCGCGAATTCGGTTACGCGGAAATGCGCGCGCATGGCCATACGCGCCTGCTCGACGGCATCGAGGATTTCAAGACCGACGAAGGCCACGGGATGCTGAAGGTCTGGATGAGCCACGGCGACAAGGTTGCCGAGCTTCCGCCGGGCTTCGCGCTGATGGCGTCGACGCCGAGCTGCCCGATCGCCGGCATGGCCGACGAGGCACGCGGGTACTACGCGGTGCAGTTCCACCCGGAAGTCACGCATACGGTGAAGGGCCGCCAGATCATCGAGCGCTTCGTGCTGCAGATCGCCGGCGCGAAGCCCGACTGGATCATGAAGAATCACATCGAGGAAGCCGTCGCGAAGATCCGCGAGCAGGTCGGTGACGAGGAAGTGATTCTCGGCCTGTCGGGCGGTGTCGATTCGAGCGTCGCAGCCGCGCTGATCCATCGCGCGATCGGCGATCAGTTGACCTGCGTGTTCGTCGACCACGGCCTGCTGCGCCTTAACGAAGGCAAGATGGTGCTCGACATGTTCGAAGGCCGCCTGCATGCGAAGGTCGTGCACGTCGACGCATCCGAGCAGTTCCTCGGCCACCTGGCCGGCGTGACCGATCCGGAAGCGAAGCGCAAGATCATCGGCCGCGAGTTCGTCGAGGTGTTCCAGGCCGAGGCGAAGAAGCTGTCGAAGGCGAAGTGGCTCGCGCAGGGCACGATCTACCCGGACGTGGTCGAATCGGGCGGCACGAAGACGAAGAAGGCGACCACGATCAAGAGCCACCACAACGTCGGCGGTCTGCCGGAAACGCTCGGCCTGAAGCTGCTCGAGCCGCTGCGCGACCTGTTCAAGGACGAAGTGCGCGAGCTGGGTGTCGCACTCGGCCTGCCGCCGGAGATGGTGTACCGCCATCCGTTCCCGGGCCCGGGCCTCGGCGTGCGGATTCTCGGCGAAGTGAAGCGCGAATACGCGGACCTGCTGCGCCGCGCGGACGCGATCTTCATCGAGGAACTGCGCAACACGACCGCGACCGCGCAGGATGCGGCTGCCGGCCTGTGCGGCGAAGCCGATGTCGGCAAGACCTGGTACGACCTGACGAGCCAGGCGTTCGCGGTGTTTCTGCCGGTCAAGTCGGTGGGCGTGATGGGCGATGGCCGCACGTACGACTACGTGACGTCGCTGCGCGCCGTGCAGACGACCGACTTCATGACTGCACACTGGGCGCACCTGCCGTACGCGCTGCTCGGCCGCGCGTCGAACCGGATCATCAACGAGGTGCGCGGGATCAACCGGGTTGTGTACGACATCTCGGGCAAGCCGCCGGCGACGATCGAGTGGGAGTGAGCCCGCGTCTGGCAGTGGCTGGCACCAACGGGCACTGAAACAACGCAAAGCCCGCGATTTTGCGGGCTTTTTTTATTTTTTGAAGCAGCGCTGACTGGCATCTTCTGGCACGTCCAAGCAGACCTTTTTTCATGGCATTCGAATGGTGCTATGTGGCATCGATGCCATGATTAAGTTCGATACCATGCCATGAGGCTGCATATTGGCATGGTATTGAGATAACGTAAGTGATTGATCTATATTGAAAATACGGCAAAACGAGGGCCGTCTGAGCATGGTATCGGCGTCCGATTGGGACCGAGAATATGCTGACTGATACCAAGCTGCGCAGCCTGAAGGCGCAGGACAAGCTCTACAAGGTGAACAACCGCGATGGCCTCTATGTGGCCGTCACCCCGGCGGGGGCGATCTCCTTTCGCTACAACTACTCGATCAGGACGGCAGGAGACCATTACCTTCGGACGCTATGGCGTCGGAGGGATCACCCTGGCCGAAGCTCGCGAGCAACTGGCAGACGCCAAGAAGATGATCGCCGACGGCAAGTCGCCGGCGAAGGAGAACGCGCGAGACAGGGCCCGCGTCAAGGATGCTGAGACTTTTGGCGCGTGGGCCGAGAAATGGCTGCGCGGCTATCAGATGGCCGACTCCACCCGTGACATGCGCCGGGCGGTCTAAGAGCGTGAGCTGAAGCCGAAATTCGGCAACCGGCAACCAGAAGCTGGTCGAAATCACTCACGAGGACCTGCGTGCGTTGACCGATGCCATCGTGGAGCGCGGCGTACCGGCTACAGCCGTTCATTCCCGCGAGGTGGTGCTGCAGGTCTACCGCTGGGCCATTGAGCGCGGCCAGAAGGTCGAGAACCCGGCAGAGCTGGTGCGCCCGACCACCATTGCCAAGTTCGAGCCGCGCGACCGCGCGCTGACGCCGGATGAGATCGCGCTGATGTACCAGTACATCGAGCGCATTGGCACTACACCATCCATTCGGGCGGCGGCCAAGCTGCTGTTGCTGACGATGGTTCGCAAGAGCGAACTGACGAACGCCACTTGGAGCGAGATCAATTTCAGCGAAGCCTTGTGGACCATTCCCAAGGAACGGATGAAACGGCGCAACCCGCACCTGGTTTTCCTATCCCGGCAGGCGCTCGACATTTTCATTGTCCTGAAAACCTTTGCCGGCGGATCGGACTATGTGCTGCCGTCGCGGTATGACTCGGATACGCCAATGAGCAGCGCCACACTCAACCAGGTGCTGACGCTGTCCGGGGTGCTTTAATAGGGTACGTCGGGCTTTCCGTATAGGGCTTCATTTATGAGGCTCTCGTATCTGCCTTCTTCGTATTGCTTTTGAATTAGTGGCCAATCTTCGACTTCCTTAGTAACCTTGTCTCGGATGCACGCATAATCATCTGGATACCAGCCGACTTGGTGGATTTTTCTTAAAACTCCCGAGGGCATGGCTTTGCAGGAACGTAGCGTTTCGATATCTTCGTCGGGAATTTCGTAGCCGGAATAAGAAATCAAACGATGGGCTTGATCACAGAAGGTGATGAGGAGTTTTAGCTGCTCGCGGCATCGCCAGTAGTTCCAGCGTTCAAATTCCCAAACTTCGTAGGTGGTAAAGCTTACCCCGTCATCTGTCGTTCGATATAGACGAACAATAACGCCAATGGGTTCTGGATCGGCTTTGCCGGAGTCGTTATCTGCTCGCGCTTTCGCGAAGTCGGCGCGCTCGCGTCGGAGAAACATGACGTGTGGCTTCCATCCCATTTCGGCATATTTGAGTAGCTTCTTCCCGGCGGTATAAACGTTTTTGTACCACCGAACATCTACGCCAAGCTCAATCACGGAATCTCGGGCGCCGCTGATCCATTCGGGGCGAATGGAAAAGGTTTGCGATAAATGCTGAATGGCTTTTTGATCAAGCAAGTCGAGAAGGCGTGATGGATTGTCGAGTGCCGAGAGCGTAAAGCCATGCCCTTTCATTACGCTCACGATGCCAGGTAAATCAAGCTGATGAGACTCAAAAAGGTAGAAGAATCGTTCCCGAATTGTGCGTAGCGTACCCGACGTACTATCTACAGTCATCTCGGAAACGCCGTCGAGAATCATCGATATAAGGCTCTGCACCGATGTATTCAGTGCGAGCGCCTGGCAATCTAGAAAATGCTTGGTCGCAGGCTTAAGACGGATTGAGGTAGGCGGCGGAGTATTCGAGTCCGGCAAAGTTGTTCGGGCAGTTTCCGAGCCTTTGACGATGAGTCGTTGCAAGAGCGACTCGAGCGATATTTTCATGGCTACATTTATGTAGTTGATATGGATACATTGTCGTAGCTATTATGAATCTTGTCAAGCTGATGCTCGACGGGGTTGCGTGCCCGCCCGCGACGCTGAAAAGTGCTGGCCTCGCCGACATAGTTTGGCGATGAGCCGCCTATGCACAAGCTGTCTCTGCTGGCAGCCTGCTATTCGCCAGGGCACCGCAGTACGCGCTACCTGCTTTCATCGTCAAGGCTGTCGCCTTTGTCGGCACGCAGATCGAGGACGAACGCTACATCGACAGCCGCGACATTACCGGCAAGCTGGCCGATGTCTTTCAGCAGACACTGGGCTTCATCATCGCCAACACCCGCGCCGCGCAGGGCGAGCAAGGATTCAACTCCCCGGGCCTGCCTGAGATTCCCCGCATCGTTTGGGAAGAGCTGGTCGCCAACGCCCTCATTCACCGCGATTACTTCATCAGCGCTCCGGTACCCGCCATGGAAAAACAACGACAGAAGCGGCACGGCGCCGTGGCGAAGACCTTTGGTGAATGTGTCGCCCGCTGGCGTAATGGAGCCAGAATGGCGGATCCGAAAGTGCATTTTTTTCGAGATAGGAATTTTACCTTCGATTGTTTTTCCAATGTAATCAATATTTCTTCCTGAACGCAATCCGGAAGGTTTTGTCTTCCGCCATTTCCTATACTGATTTTCGGCAACGTGGAACGCCTCAGTGCATTGCGTGGCCGTGTCGTCCCCAGGCGTGACCGCATTGCCGATGCGCCATGGTCAATTGGCCGTGGTATTTGGTGGCCTTCTACTGTAGTTGCAGCGTCGCGCGCCACCGCCAAAAAACGCTACGTCACAGGAAAGAAAAATGGCAAACCTACAAAACGGCATCAATGCGTGGATTTTCTTGAACGAAGACGAACCGCCACAAACCAACTACAACAGTCCAGAAAGTTGCTATCAATCGCTGATCGATTGCAAGGTTTACGACAGTGCAAATTTTCTTGGTATTGCTTTTTTCGAGGTCGTTCCCGCCGCACAGGGTTCCACGATCCAGATCGGCAACGCGTCGCATTCGGGTGGGCTGACCAATCAGGACTATTTGAATTTTGTACTCCGTGATGCGCGTCAGGTGAATCCTGGAATTAAATTTCTGGCCACGATGGTGTATTCCGGCGCCAATACATTGGCGGCGGTTTTCTCGGGAGGAGGAGATCCGCAAACACAGGCGGCCAACTTTGCGAATAATCTGGTGACATATCTCCAGAATAATGGAATGAATGGCCTGGATATCGATTGGGAAGGCGATGTTTCCGATAAAATGACGCGAGCGCAGTTTCAGATTTTGTTCTCTGCAATTCGCGCCGAATTCGATCGGCAGCCAGTGAAATATTATCTGTCATTCACGCCCGCATGGCCCACCAGTTCGATTGATTACGCTACGGTCAATAGCCAGTTCGATTTTGTCTCTCCGCAATTCTACGACGGCACGCCGCTATCGGATTTTCTTGATGCCGGCATATCGCCGTCCAGGATTGGCTATGGCGCTCAGTTCGAGCCAGGAAATTCCGCCCCCAATGCCAGTGCGCAACAGGTCTGGAGCATGGTTTCGGAAGGTTTTTCTTCCGGGGGTACGCGGTACGATTATCAGGATATTTTTGTCTGGCGCTTCAATTCGGGAAACTTCCAGTTCGAGCAGGCGCAGTTCATGATTCTCGATCAACTCGGAAATCCGCCCACCAGCAACACCTTCGACGACACACCGATTATCAGCGCCGCAGGTAATCCCAACCTAACCCGAGTGACGATCCGGTCAGGCGACGTACTCAACGCGGTTCAGGCCGTCAATACCGGGACGGGGCCATATAACACCGGCACCCAGGGAACGGGAACCGGAATATTCACCTTGTTGCAACACGGCGGAAACAGCGGGACTGCCCAGGTCATCAATATTCCGCTTGACGATCCGATCGTGTCCATTTCCGGCTACACGGGCGTGTGGTACGGCTGGCAATGTGTTTTGCAACTCACGTTGACCGGGAAAAGCGGAGCCACTTATGGCCCGTTCGGCAGTATGGCCGGCTCAACCGCCCGGAATGGTTTCGTACAGTCTGCTCCGGCCGGACAAAGCGTGGTCGGCTTCAGTGGATCTACGGTGACGGTTCCGTTGGCAGGGGGCAGCCAGACCGCAATTCTTGCAACGCTGAATGCCGTTTTCGCCTGAGGCACCTGATAACGATTTTTCAGTACCTGCGGCAATAGTTGACCAAGGCCATGCGACTGCATGGCCTTTTTTCAATTCGTGTCGGGAGATTCCCAAGCCGTTTTGCGCTCACATGCTGCCCGAGTCATGAAACGTCGCGTGGCACGCGTGATGCGGCGATCCGTCATGTGCCCGACAGCGATCGCCTGCGGCCGTCGACCGATTCTCACGCATGCGCGCCCGCGAGCGAGCGCAGGTACATCGGCACTTTCGCCTTCGCCGTTGCCTGGACACGCGTCATGAGCGCGTGATCGATACGATCCAGCCCGTAAGTCCGGGCAATGTCCTGCTGCAGCCTGCACCACAGGTGGCTGGCCATTTCGGCATCGACCATCGCCCGGTGCGCCCGTCCCGATTTCGGCAATCGCAGCATGTCCGCGAGGCTCGACAGGCGATGACTCAGCGCGTCCGGGTAAATGCGCCGCGCCACGAGCATCGTGCAGGCAAAGGCATGCTCGGCCGTCATGCCAAGCAGCCCGAGTTCCGCCTGCCAGAACCGTTTGTCGAAACCGGCGTTGTGGGCCACGACCGCGTGTTTGCCGACGAACGCAGCCGCTTCCTTCATGACTTTCGATGCCGGCGGCGCCGATGCGATCATCTCGTTCGTGATGCCGGTCAGCGCGACGACGTCCGACGGTATGCGTCTGCCTGCATTCATCAGGCTCTGGAAACGATCGACGACTTGTCCGTCGCGGAGGAGGATGACGGCGATTTCGGTCGCACGATCACCCAGGTTCGGCGAAAGTCCGGTTGTTTCGAAGTCCAGTACCGCAACGGTTTGCATGGTCGAATCCTGTTGCTTCACGCGGTGTCGTTCAGAGAGGCCGAGAGGTTAGCATTTCCCGGCCCACGACGGACTCGTTCAGCCCGGCAAACAACCATCCGTGCGGCGCAAGCCGATCCGATCGATGCCTGGGATCGCCCGCGAATGCGTCCCGATTCGCCGTTGGCCTGGCAGGACGCATGAGGCGCGACGATGCAGAAGGGTGCCGGCTAGCGGCAGACCATCGACCTGCGCGTCATGCCGCAATCCCGTTTCCGCCTTCGACGATCCGGATCGGGCCCGTGGCGCGTCCCGCACCCTGCCCGAGACTGAACTCGATCAGCGCTTCGAAAATCTCCCGTTGCCCGGCTGGCAGCACGGGCAGCAGCGTCTCGCGCCGCTTGTCCGCATCGAACATCGATTCCACCAGCCATCCCGTCAGATAGAGCGACGCAAGGCATCCGCCCGCGGTCGCGACGTTGCCGTGACACACCAGCGGCTGGTCCATCACTTGCAGCCCGACTGCCTGCAAACCCTGCCGCGCTTCGGGGTGCGTCGTGGCGCGGCGCTGGGGCAGCAGCCCGAGCCGTTCGAGAATGAAGGCGCCGCCGCAGATCGACCCGACAAGCTGGCGTTCGGGATCGAGATCGAACGACGGCAGGAAATCAGGATCGGCGAGCGCGGCCGGTACACCTTCCTTGCCGCTCGAAAACAGGACCGCGTCGGCGCGATTGGCGTCGGCGAGCGGGCCGTGCGTCGGGATCGCCAGACCCTGGGCGGAACGCAGCACCGGCTGCGCACCCAGGATCCGGACGCGCCAGTCCTTGCTGTTGCGACCGAGAATGTCCCACATCAGGAACAGGTCGATATCGGTGAACCGGTCGAATGCGATGAGCGCGATGTCTTTCAAGGCGGACTCCTTACGTAATGGCGCGCTGCCGGAAGCGGCGGCGGCCGTGATAGAGTTCGCAGCCTATCTGTCCATGCCGCACCATACACAGCCTGTATGGCGATGACGATGAGCACACTGACGCGAAACGACTGGATTGCCGCGGGCTTCGACGCCCTCGACGGAGAGGGGTACGTGGGGATTTCGGCCGAGAGCCTCGCGCGTCGGCTGAACGTGACGCGCGGATCGTTCTATCACCACTTCCGCAATCGCGAGGACTTCGTCAGGACCCTGCTGACCGCGTGGGAGGACGACTACACCGCGCGCATGCTGGCGTATGCGGCGGAGGGCCACGGTGCCGGGGACACGCTGTTGCGCTACCTGCGCATTGCCGCCGAGAAACGGCCAGGGCGTGAAATTGCGATCCGTGCCTGGGCATTGCACGATCCGCTGGTCGCGGAATGCCAGCAGCGTGTCGACGCGGCGCGGCTCGCGTTTGCGATCGACACGTCGCGCCGGCTGGTGCGCACGCCGGGCGAGGCCGAGATCGTCGGGCAGGCCGTGCACTTGTGCCTGATCGGTGGGCAGCAGTCAGGGCTGCGGCGCGACGCCGACCGGTTCAACGGCTTCATGCAGCGCGCTTTTTCAATGGTCGAACGCGTGCTGCCGATGCGTCGCGCATGATGCTTCACCTGGCACGCGTACCGGTGCACGCGCGGCATGCGGGGCGCGGACTCGGTAGTACGCAGCCGCGTTCGCATGTGCCGTGCGTGTGACGTAGAGGGCGGCGCGATCTCCCGCGCCGGCCAGACGGGTCATGCGTGCCGTGGCGACGAGGGCGATGCCGCGCGATGGCGCAGGTGGATCAGCGGATACGGCCGTCCTTGTCCATCGAGCGCCGAGCGCCCGCAGCGCTCGAAGCCGAGCCGCTCATAGAATCGCGCTGCCGATTCGTTCTGCTCGTTGACGTCGGTCGACAGGTCGGGATGACGCGTGAGTGCGTCTTCCACGAGCAGGCGTCCGACGCCTGCCCCATGGTGCGCGGGATCGACGAACAAGGCTTCCATGTGACTGCCGTCGAGCAGCATGAAGCCGATCGCATGGTCGGCCTCGTCGACGGCGAGATCGAGCGGCGCACCGGGCAGGAACCCGACCACTTCGGATTCGATCGCGCGACGATCGTCGTCGCTCAGGAAGTGATGCGTGGCGTCGACCGCGTTGCGCCAGATATCCAGCACGCGTGCGCCGTCGGCCTCGGTGGACTTGCGAATTCTGATCATGGTTTGACCTGTCTTGATTTGTAGTTTGAAGGTCGGCGGCCCGCCGACACCGTCATGGCCGCGATCAGGCCGCTCGCAAGGGATGCGGGCAGACGGCGCTGTTTCAGGGAATGGCCGGACGCCGTGCGTCGCCGAGGCTCGCGGCACGCTCGATCGCTCGTCGCGCGACGTCGCGAACGCCCGCACTCATCGGCAAATCGTCGCGGTCGAGCTCGGCGAGATCGAACCAGCGCGCGTCGAGCGCATCGTCGCCGGCAGCAGGTGTGCCGCGTAACCAGTTGCACAGCACCGCGACCATGACGAAATGCTGGTGCACGTTGCCGCCGGCATCGTAATCGAAGGCATCCAGCGCGGTAAAGACGTCGAGTGCCTCGACGTCGACGGTCGTCTCTTCCACGATCTCGCGCACGATCGCGCTCGTAATCGATTCGCCTGCTTCGATCTTGCCGCCAGGAAAGCCCCAGCAGCCCGCATCGGGCGGATTGGCGCGGCGCACCAGCAGCACGTCGCGTTCCCGCAGGACGATGCCGATCACGGCGGGAGCGGGGCGTATGGAGGCGATGACGCCGGTCGGGGAGCGGGGCGAGTCGGACATGACGGATCGATGCGTGCGCGTGGTCGAGGGGGCGGCCGGTGACGATTCACCGCGCGTCGTGCGTGCGCTGCTCGATCGCGCGGATCACGGCGACCATGTCGTCCGCGCCATGTCCGGCCCGCTCGGTCTCGCCGTAAAGCGCGTGGCAGATGTCGAGCAGCGGCGACGCGATGTTGGCGCCGCGCGCGGATTCCGCGACGAGGCGCGCATTTTTCAGCACGTCGGTGATCGCGGCCTGCACCGAGAAATCCGCCGCGACGAGTTTGCCGAGTTTCACGCGCGACACGTCGCTCGCCATCGGTCCCGCGTTCAGCACGTCGGCGAAGCGGGCGAGATCGATACCGTGGCTTTGCGCGAAATGCGTGGCTTCGGTCAGGCCGGTGACCATCGTGATGAGGAACAGGTTCACGGCGAGCTTCATCGTCAGCGCCGACGGTACGTCGCCGCACACGAAGCTGTCGCGGCACAGCGGCTTCACGAGCGCGCGGACGGCGTCGACGTCGTCCGGCGCGCCGGCGAGCATCACGACGAGTTGGCCGGCTTCGGCCGGCTTGCGCGAACCCGACACCGGCGCTTCGACGTAACGGCCCGACGCGGCGGCGATTTCATCGGCCAGCGCGCGCGAATAACCGGGTGCGTTCGTGCCCATGTTCACGATGGTGTGCCCGCCGACACGGGTAGCGAAACCCGGCGTGCCGCGCGCGAGAACGGCGTCGATCGCCGCGTCGTTCGCGAGCATCAGGATCACGGTGGAGCAGGCGGCGAACACGTCGTCGGCGTGCTCGGCCACGCGTGCGCCGGCGTCGCGCAACGCATCGTCGCTGCCGTGCGACCGGCTCCATACGACGAGCGGCGTGCCGGCCCGCGCGAGATTGAGCGCCATCGGCGTGCCCATCACGCCGAGGCCGATGAATCCGACTGCGGTTTGCATGTTCTGACTCCCACGGTGGGTGGAGACGATCGTGGGCGTCAGTATCGCAGCGTTTCCGCACGTCTGCCATGTCGTCCGCGCACCCGCGGGAGCCACGTCACGGCCGCGCCGTCGTGTCCGCCCTGTCAGCCATGTCGGCCATGTCGGCCAAAAACGGCCACGGATAGATGCCGCGGGCATGGCCGTCGCCGAAGAGGGCGCGGATGCCGTAGCCGGCTGCTTCGAGGCCGGCCAGCGTCAGGTCGGGCCGCGCATCGACACGACCGCCGTCGAGCCGGATCCTTCGACATTCCGCACACGGGCAATCGCGGCGCAGCCGCGCATAGCCGATGCGCTGCGTGCGACCGTCCGGCCAGCGGAGCGTCAACGTGCGTGCAGCGTGATCGAGCGCGATTTCGGTCGGCGCGATCATCGCGACGCCTCGTCGATTTGCCGGATCGCGATTCGCACGGCTTTGCGCACTTCCGGATCGTGATCCTCCAGCGCGTGGGTGAGCGCGGGCAACGTCGCGCGGTCGCGCAATTCACCGAGCGCAAGCGCGGCTTCCTTGCGCAGGTTGCTGATCGCATGGGACAGCAGTGCGACGACGGCCGGCGCCGCCGCAGCATCGCGCAGTTGCCCGAGCGCACGCGCGGCACGCAAGCGCACCTGCCAGTAGTCGTCGTCGAGCGCGGCGGCGAGCGGGTCGCGCGCGGCCGCGACACGCAACTTGCCGAGCGTCGTGGCCGCTTCCTCGCGCACCTGCCATTCGCGGTCGCGCAGCGCGGCGAGCAGTGCGTCGATGGTGGCCGCATCGCCGGGTGCCGCGAACCCGATCGCGCCGACCGCGGCGCGTCGCACGTCCGCTGCGGCATCGGTGGTCGCGATGCACGCGAGCGACGGCAGCGCACGCGGATCCCTGAGCCAGCCGAGCACCGCGACGGCTTCGGCGCGCACGGCGGCGTGTTCGGCATCGAGTGCGCGCAGCGCGGGCGCGAACGCGCCGGGGTCGCGCAACTCGCGCAATCCGCGCAGCACGGCGCGGCGCACGAACGACTCGGGCCGGTCGGCCCATCTGCACAGCACGGCACCCGATGCCGCGTCCTTCAGTTCGGACAGGCTCTGCGCGGCGGTGGCGCGTACACCTTCGTCCGGATCGAGCAATGCGCCGCACAGTGCGTCGACGACGTCGGGCTGTTCCCATGCGCCGAGCACGCGCGCAGCCTCGCCGCGTACGTCGGCCGACGGATCGTCGCACAGCGCCGCAACGAATGACGGTACCAGATCGGATTCCTCGAGATCGGCAAGCTCGATCAGTGCGATGCGGCGCACGGATGCGTCGGGCGCGGCGAGGCGGAGGGCGAGTGCGGCACGATCCGGATCGTGCGTGCCGGGCAGCGAGGCGGTGGAAGAGAAAGCGGTCATGGGCAAAGGATCGGTTCGGTGAAAAAGCCGCTGCTCGCGCAGCGCGATGCACGGGCGGCGCGGCATGGCGACGCGAACCTGGCGAACGCCGGCCCGGCCGTCACGTCGTCGATGCACGGCCCGCGCGGGCGGCACGACGACGACCGGCCGCGCGCGCTCAGCGCAGCAGGTAAGGGATGTCGACCTTGACCGCGCCGGTCGGGCAGTCGCGCTCGCACGGCATGCAGTACCAGCATTCGTCGAACTGCATGTAGGCCTTGCCCTCGGTCACGTCGATCGCGAGCAGGTCGAGCGGGCACACGTCGACGCAGACGGTGCAGCCCTTGTCGGCAATGCAGCGTTCCTCGTCGATCGTCACGGGCGCGCTGCTGCGCAGGAAGATGTCGTGCGGGGTATGGGGCACGGTAGGGCTCCTCAGAGGGCGGCCGCGAGCGCGGCCGGTTCGCGGATGCGCAGATTCGTGTAGGCGCCGCGATCGTCGTCGGCGAGCGGCACGACGTACGGTTCGACCGGGCGCTTCTCGCTGCGCATCGCGCCGTCGGCGTCCTTGCGCAGCCAGGTGTGGCAGAACCATTCGGCGTCGTTGCGATGCGGAAAGTCGACGCGATGGTGGTACAGCCCCCAGCGGCTCTCGGTGCGGAACAGCGACGCGCGCGCGGCCATTTCCGCGCAGTCGCGGATCGCGCGCACCTCGGCGGCGCGCATCAGTTCGTGCGGATGGCTTGCCTTTATCTCTTCGATATCCTCGGTAATGGCATCGAAGCGCTGCAGCCCGATTTCCATTTTGCGTGTCACTTTCGGTGGTTGCAGATAGTCGTTCACCATGCGGCGCAGCTTGTATTCGACCTGCGCCGGTGCCAGGCCGCGCTCGCGCAGCAGCGGGGCAAGCACGCGCTTGCGTTCGGCGGCGACCTGTTCGTCGTTCACCGGCGCATGCTCGCGGCCGGCCACGTAATCGGCCGCGTTCTGCCCGGCAAACCAGCCGTACGTAAATGCGCCGAGCATGTAGTTGTGCGGGACGGCCGCCATGTCGCCGGCCGCGTAGAGGCCGGGCACGGTCGTCTCCGCGCGTGCGTTCACGTACACGCCGGACGCGCTGTGGCCGCTGCAGAAACCGATCTCGGAGATGTGCATCTCGACCATCTGGCTACGGTAGTCGGTGCCGCGCCCCGCATGGAAGCGGCCGCGGCTCGGCCGCTCGTTCGTATGCAGGATCTGCTCGATGGTCTGGATCGTTTCCTCCGCGAGATGGTCGAGCTTGAGGAACACGGGGCCGTTGCCGCTTTGCAGTTCCTGGTAGAACTCCCACATCATCTGGCCGCTCCAGTAGTCGCATTCGATGAAGCGTTCGCCCTTGCCGTTCGCGGTGAAACCGCCGAGCGGGCCCGTCACGTACGCGCATGCGGGGCCGTTGTAGTCCTTGATCAGCGGATTGATCTGGAAGCATTCGAGATTCGCGAGCGCGGCACCGGCGTGATAGGCCATTGCGTAGCCGTCGCCCGCGTTGGTCGGGTTCTCGTACGTACCCATCAGGTAGCCCGAGGCCGGCAGGCCGAGGCGGCCGGCCGCGCCGCAGCAGAGAATCACGGCCTTCGCGCGGATCACGTGGAACTCGGCCGTGCGGCAGTCGAAGCCGAGTACGCCGCTCGCGCGACCCTGTGCGTCGGTCAGCACGCGCGTCGCGACGATCCGGTTCGTGATCGCGATGCGCGCGCGCTTCAGTTGCCGGTACAGCACCTTCTTGATGTCGTGTCCTTCCGGCATCGGCAGCACGTACGAACCCATGTGATGGACCTTCTTCACCGCGTAGTCGCCGGTGCCGTCCTTCTCGAACTTCACGCCCCAGCGGTCGAGCTGCTCGATCGTCGCGAAGCTGTGTGTCGCATACGCGTACACGGCTTCCTGGTCGACGATCCCGTCGTTGGCGATCGTGATCTCGCGCGTGTATTGCTCGGGCGTCGCATGCCCGGGAATCACCGCGTTGTTCAGGCCGTCCATCCCCATCGAGATCGCGCCGCTGCGTTTCACGTTGGCTTTTTCGAGCAGCAGCACGCGCAGGGACGGGTCGCGCTCCTTCGCCTTGATCGCCGCCATCGGGCCGGCCGTGCCGCCGCCGACCACGACGATGTCGTATTCGAGCACATGGGTAGTCATCGTTGTTTCCTTGCAGGTTTGCGCGGTTTTTGCCGGTCGATGCGCAGCCGGTACTGGAAGGCATCGCCGCGGAAGTACAGGTATTCGTAGTCGATCGGTGCGCCCGACGCATCATGCGTGAGGCGCTCGATGCGCAGCACGGGGCTGCTTTCCTCGACGTGCAGCGCATCGACGATCTCGTCGTCGGCGAGGATCGCGTCGATCGACACGTCGGCATGGCCGAGCGGAATGCCGCAGTCGTTTTCCAGCACGAGGAAGATGTCGCGGGTCGCGAGATCGGCACCCGCGAGGCGCTTGCCGAGCGCCTCGGGCACCCAGGTCTGTTCGAGCGACACGGGCTCGCGGTTCAGCAGCCGCACGCGGTGAATCTCGACGAGCGGCGCGCCTTCCGGCACGTTCAGCTTCGTTGCGAGATGGCGGTCGGCCTTGACGGTGCGGACACTGCGCACCTGGTTGACGATCTCGTAGCCCATCGACGACATCGCCTCGGCGAAGCCCTGCAGCGACGTCACGTTCTGGAATGCCTTCGGTTTCGACACGAAGGTGCCCTTGCCGTGCAGCTTGAACAGCAGTCCTTCCTTCTGCAGATCGCCGAGCGCCTGACGCACCGTGATCCGGCTGACACCGAACGCCGCGCAGAGTTCGTGCTCGGAAGGCATCCGGCTGTGCGGCGCATAGGTGCCGTCGAGGATGCGTGCGCGCAGCGTGTCCTTGATCTGCACGTAGAGCGGGGCCGCGGACAGCGGCACGACGTTGGGTGAGGTCATCGATCAACTTGTTATGACAAGATCGCTCGAGTGTAGTCAGCGTGATCGCGCGTCCCAACCAACGATTTCTGATTTCGACTTTCCGATTCCGGAAAAGCACGGCGGCAGGGGCGGACCGGACGGACGATCCGGCGTGAGGTGTCGATCCGATCCACCCATGACGGGCGAAGTGGAGCGGCGGACAATCAGGAAATTCGCGGGCGCATGTGCGCGCGTGTCGATTTCCCGATGCGTCGCCCGTCGTATCCATGTCGACCGGGCATTGCACCTTGCGGGTAGCGCCCGGGTACCGAGGAGTGCCGTAACGAAAAGGAGACCTCCCGTGCCGGATTCCCGATACCGCTGGGTCATCGTCGCCGCGGGCGGCTTGATGGGCTGCATCGCCATCGGCGCGATGTTTTCGCTGCCCGTTTTCCTGCGCGCGATCGCGCGCGACACCGGCTGGTCGATGACCGGCATTTCCGGCGCGATGACGCTCGGCTTTATCGCGATGGCCTTCGCGAGCATGGGGTGGGGCAGCCTGTCGGACCGCGTCGGCACGCGCCCGGTCGTCATGACGGGTGCCGTCCTGCTGTCGGCAAGCCTGGCGCTGGCGAGCCGCGCGCCGTCGCTGCTCGCGTTCCAGCTGACTTTCGGCCTCGCCGTCGGCGGTGCGACGGCCGCGATATTCGCGCCGATGATGGCATGCGTGACGGGCTGGTTCGACACGCACCGCAGCCTGGCGGTGTCGCTCGTGTCGGCCGGCATGGGGATGGCGCCGATGACGATGGCCCCGCTGGCCGCGTGGCTCGTGTTGGTGCGCGACTGGCGCACGTCGATGCTGCTGATTGCGGCGCTGGCGGCCGTCGTGATGATTCCGGTGTCGCTGCTGGTGCGCCGGGCGCCCGCGCTCGACGGCGCGCATGCGGCCCCGGCGGCCTCCGCGGCTCCTGCGCCGGCCGGCGACCCCGCAGCGATGTCGGTCGCGCACGCGCTGCGTTCGCCGCAGTTCATCGTGCTGCTGCTGACCAACTTCTTCTGTTGCGCGACGCATTCCGGCCCGATCTTCCATACGGTCAGCTACGCGGTGACTTGCGGGATTCCGTTGATCGTCGCGGTGTCGATCTACAGCGTCGAAGGGCTTGCCGGCATGGGCGGCCGGATCGCGTTCGGGATCCTGGGCGACCGCATCGGCGCGAAGCGCACGCTGGTGGCCGGGCTGTTTGCGCAGGCGCTCGGCGCGCTCGGGTACGACTTCGTGCGCACGCTCGACGGGTTCTACGCGGTCGCGACCTTGTTCGGCTTCATCTATGCGGGCGTGATGCCGCTGTATTCGGTGCTCGCGCGCGAGAACTTCCCGCTGCGGATGATGGGCACCGTGATCGGCGGCTGCGCGATGGCCGGCAGCCTCGGGATGGCCGCGGGCCCCGTGGCCGGCGGCCTGATCGTCGATACGTTCGGCAGCTATGGCTGGTTGTACGTCGGTTCGTTCGCGATCGGTGTCGGCGCGTTCCTGATGGCGATGACGTTCCGCCCGTTCGCGAAAGCGCGGCCGGAAACGGTGGCCGCGTGACCCGGCGGCGGAAACGCAGGGCCTGAATTTCACCGTATCGGCGCGGCTCGGCCCGAGCTGCCACTGACAAAAAACAGGGCCTGCATTGCGTCCGTTCGCGGGTATCTGGACAGCCCGCAGCCCGCTGCGGCGCAGCAGCGCGGCAAATGATGCCGATCGGCACGCATGCGCGGCGATTCGGCCCCTAAAAACGCAATGTCGAGCATATATTCGAAGGGCCTGTCATACCCGCGTCACCCTGCTAGAATTCGGCCTGCCGCATTGTTCCGATTGACTGATGAGATTGCTTGACGCCCTGGTCGAACAACGTATTGCCGCCGCCGCCGCGCGGGGCGAGTTCGACGATTTGCCGGGTACCGGCGCGCCGCAGGCGCTGGATGACGACCTGCTCGTGCCCGAGGAGGTGCGGGTGGCCAACCGTATCCTGAAGAATGCGGGCTTCGTGCCGCCGGCCGTCGAGCAATTGCGCGCGCTGCGCAACCTGCACGACGAAGTGCAGGCGGTCAGCGACCGTGCCGCGCGGTGCCGGCTCCAGGCGAAGATCCTCGCGCTCGACATGGCGCTCGAATCGCTGCGCGGCGGCCCGATGGTGATGCCGCGCGATTACTGCCGGCGCATCGCGGAGCGCCTGTGCGAGCGCGGGCTCGACGAAGCGTCCGCCGAAGCGGGGCCGATGTGACGTCCGACGCGCTGCACGACGCAGCCCGCCCGGCAGACACCCCGGCGGCCGAACCCGCCGCCGATTCCCCCGTTCCCGAAGCTGCGCCCGTATCGGCGCGCGACCTGCATTTCATGCGTCTCGCGCAGGCCGCCGCCGAAGAGGCGCGCGCGGCCGGCGAAGTGCCGGTCGGTGCGGTGCTCGTGCGCGGTGATGAAGTGATCGCGCGCGGCTTCAACCATCCGATCGGCGGGCACGACCCGTCGGCCCATGCGGAAATGGCCGCGCTGCGCATGGCCGCGCAGCATCTGCAGAATTACCGGATGCCCGGCTGCGAGCTGTACGTGACGCTCGAACCGTGCCTGATGTGCGCGGGCGCGATCATGCATGCGCGTATCGCGCGAGTCGTCTACGGCGCCGCCGATCCGAAGACGGGCGCCTGCGGCAGCGTGATCGACGCGTTCGCGAATCCGCAGCTGAACCACCATACCGAAGTGACCGGCGGTGTGCTCGCCGACGAGTGCGGCGCCGCGCTGAAGTCGTTCTTCGCCGAGCGCCGTCGCGCGCTGCGTGAAGCGCGGCTGGCCCGCGACGCCGAATCCGGCGCGTCATAGGCGCGCCCGCCGCCCCGACCCAAGCCGGGGCATGCACGGCTTCGTGAACCGGAGACGGTTCAGACCCTCTAAGCAGGTTTGACGACCCGACACCTTTCGCCATGTCCTTCCAGCCCGCCGCGTCCTACACCATCCGGCTGCTTGCGCCGTCCGGCTATCCGCACGACCCCGACGCGATCAACCGCGCGCTCGAGCGCCTCAGTACCGCACAGCACCGCATCGAGAACATCGAGGCGACGCAGCGGCGCTTCCAGCGGTTCGGCGGCACCGACGGCGAGCGGGCAGGCGACCTGAACCGTCTTGCCGATCCCGAACGGCCGCTGCCGGACATCGCGCTGGCGGTGCGCGGCGGCTACGGCGCCGCGCGCATCCTGCACGGGCTCGACTATCGCGGGCTCGAACGCAGGCTGCGCGACCAGCCGGTCGCGCTCGTCGGCCACAGCGACTTCACGGCACTCCAGCTCGCGCTGTATGCGAAGGCACGCATCAAGACGTTCGGCGGGCCGATGCTGTCCGCCGATTTCGGCGCGGAAACGCCGAGCGACTTCACGATGCAGCACTTCTGGCAGACGCTGACGCAGCCGAGCACGACGATCGTCGCCGACGCGCCGCAGGTGCAGAGCGTGAACGTGACGGGCACGCTGTGGGGCGGCAACCTCGCGATCCTCTCGTCGCTCGTCGGCACGCCGTACATGCCCGACATCGAAGGCGGCATTCTGTTCATCGAGGACGTCAACGAGCAGCCGTTCCGGATCGAACGGATGATCTATCAACTGCACCTGTCGGGGCTGCTCGCACGCCAGCAGGCGCTGGTGCTTGGCCAGTTCACCGGTGCGCGGCCGTTCGAGTACGACAACGGCTACGACATGCAGGCGATGATCGAGCAGGTGCGCGCGGTGGTCGGGATTCCGGTCGTCACGGGGCTCCAGTTCGGCCACGTGCCCGACCTGCTGACGCTGCCGTTCGGCGCGCACGCACAGCTGGTCGCGAATGCGCACGGTTTCCGGCTCACGCTGTCCGACTACCCGCACCTCGGCTGAGATGGGCGCGATCGATCGAAAGGCGGGTTTCCCGCCTTTTTCTTTAGGTAAGCGCGCAACTAACGATCAAGTTTTTTCGTCGACATCCGCAGCACGGTCGCCGAATTTTGCACCAGTTTTGTCAACAAAAAGGCCGGGAGGGTATACGACGAGAAGGGCCTTTGTCGTACGTCTCGGCCTTGTCGTGCATGGATTCGACGCATCATGCACCGAACGGGGTCGCGTCGATGCACGCCGATTGTGCGCAATACCGGAAAAGAATTGTTGACAATATTTATGTCCGCCCTAGGATGAGGATCATCACACGATGCCGATCATGAACGAGCCCGAAGCCCACCTGTCCGGTGCAGTCAGCCCCGAAGCGATCGCCGAGCGGATCCGCACGGCGATCCTCGAGCATCGGCTCGCGCCTGGTTCGAAGCTGACGGAGGCGCAGCTCTGCGACGTATTCGGCGTGAAGCGCGGGACGATCCGCCAGGCGCTTGCGCAGCTCGCGACCGACAAGCTTGTCGAGCTCGAGCCGAACCGCGGCGCGTTCGTCGCGAGCCCGACGCTGCAGGACGTGCACGAGGTGTTCGAGATGCGCCGGATCATCGAGCTCGCCGTGGTCGAGCGGCTCGCGACCGGGCCCGGCGCGAAGCGGCTGAAGGGCGTCGCCGCGCTGATCGACAAGGAACGCAAGGCGTTCGAGCGGCACGACTTCGCGGCGTGGATCCGGCTGTCGGGCGAATTCCACACGGCGCTCGCCACGCTGATGGGCAATGCGACGCTCAGCGAGTGCCTCGAAGGGCTCGTCGCACGCTCGACGCTGATGTCGGCGCTGTACGAATCGCACGGGCGCAGCCCGTGCTCGTGCGACGACCACGAAGAGATCCTCGCCGCGCTGGAGGCGGGCGATCCGAAGCGGGCGGTGACGCTGATGGCGCACCACCTGCAGCATGTCGAACTGAAGATGCTGGACCGGCCCGCACAAGGGCAGGTCGATTTGCGCGAAGTGTTCGGCGGCGCCTGAGCGGCGACGCGAACCCGGCCGCGCGCCACATAACGAGCGAAATGCAGGCCCGCGGTATTTGCCGCGGGCCGCTGGTCCGACTCCGGGCGTCGATCCGGAGCGATATCGATGACGGTGGAGCGGCCATCCGGTCGCGTCAAGGAGAAGTCATGGCTCAGTTCAGTGTGGCGCACGATAGCGCTTATCCGGCGGAAGAAGGCGGCGAGGGCGGCGACCCGACGCTGCCGAAGGGTTACAGCGAACGTCTGTATAACGAAGATTTGGCACCCCTGAAAAACCAGACATGGGGTTCGTACAATATCTTCGCGTTCTGGATGTCGGATGTGCACAGCGTGGGCGGCTACGTGTTCGCGGGCAGCCTGTTCGCGCTCGGGCTGACGAGCTGGCAGGTGCTGATCGCGCTGATCGTCGGGATCAGCCTCGTGAACGTGCTGTGCAACCTGATCGCACGGCCGAGCCAGCAGATCGGCGTGCCGTACCCGGTCGCGTGCCGCGCGACGTTCGGCGTGCTCGGCGCGAACGTGCCGGCCGTGATTCGCGGGCTGATCGCGATCGCGTGGTACGGCATCCAGACCTATCTCGCGTCGAGCGCGCTCGTGATCGTCGTGCTGAAATTCTTCCCGCAATGGCTGCCTTACGCGGACGTGCATCGCTACGGCTTCCTCGGGCTGTCGGCGGTGGGCTGGGCCGGCTTCATGCTGCTGTGGGTGCTTCAGGCGTTCGTGTTCTGGAACGGGATGGAGACGATCAAGAAGTTCATCGACTTCGCGGGGCCGGCCGTCTACGTCGTGATGTTCATCCTCGCCGGCTACATGGTGTGGCGCGCGGGCTGGCGCAACATCGGCATCAACCTCGGCGGCGTCAAGTATCACGGCGCGGAAGTGATTCCGGTGATGATCACGGCCGTGTCGCTTGTCGTGTCGTACTTCTCCGGGCCGATGCTGAACTTCGGCGATTTCTCGCGCTACTGCCGCTCGTTCGGCGACGTGAAGCGCGGCAATTTCTGGGGGCTGCCGGTCAACTTCCTCGCGTTCTCGCTCGTCACGGTGATCACGACGGCAGCGACCTTGCCCGTGTTCGGCGAACTCATCACCGACCCGGTCGAGACGGTCGGCCGCATCGACCATCCGACCGCGGTGATCCTCGGCGCGCTGACGTTCACGATCGCGACGATCGGCATCAACATCGTCGCGAACTTCGTGTCGCCCGCGTTCGACTTCTCGAACGTCGCGCCGCGCCTGATCAGCTGGCGCGCGGGCGGGATGCTCGCGGCCGTCGCGTCGATCTTCATCACGCCGTGGAACCTGTTCAACAACCCGGCCGTGATCCACTACACGCTCGACGTGCTCGGCGCGTTCATCGGCCCGCTGTACGGCGTGCTGATTGCGGACTTCTACCTCGTCAAGCGCGGCCGGCTCGTGCGCGACGACCTGTACACGATGTCGGAAAGCGGGACGTACTGGTACACGGGCGGCGTGAACCGTCGCGCGCTCGTCGCGCTGTTGCCGGCCGCGGTGATCGCGATCGTGTGCGTGATGGTGCCGGGCTGGCAGGGCGTCGCGAACTTCTCGTGGTTCATCGGCGCGGGGCTCGGCTTCGTGTTCTACCGGCTGCTCGTGAACACGAAGGCCTGAGGAGCGTGCGATGAAGATCCGGCTGATCAATCCGAATACGACGCAGCGGATGACCGACGCGATGGGCCGCTGCGCGCGCGAGGTCGCGGCCGCCGGCACGGAGATCGTGGCGGTGAGCCCGCCGATGGGGCCGCCGTCGATCGAAGGGTATTACGACGAGGCGCTCGCGACACCGGGGCTGCTTGCCGAGATCGCGCAAGGCGAGCGCGACGGCTGCGACGCATACGTGATCGCGTGCTTCGGCGATCCGGGCCTGTACGCGGCGCGCGAACTCGCGCGCGGGCCGGTGATCGGCATTGCCGAGGCCGCGATGCATGCGGCGAGCGTGCTCGCGCCCGGCTTCTCGGTCGTCACGACGCTCGCGCGCACCTGCGGGATGGCGTGGCACCTCGCGGAGCGCTACGGAATGAAGCGGTTCTGCCGCAACGTGCGCGCGACCGACGTCGCCGTGCTCGAGCTCGACCGGCCGGGCTCGGCCGCGCGGCGGATCATCGTCGACGAATGCCGGCGCGCGCTCGACGAGGACGGTGCCGACGCGATCGTGCTCGGCTGCGCGGGGATGGCCGAGTTCGCGCACGAAATCGAGCAGCAGATCGGCGCGCCGGTGGTCGAGGGCGTCACGGCGGCGGTCAAGTGGGCCGAGGCGCTCGTCGCGCTGCGCCTCGCGACGGCGAAGCGCGGCGATTACGCGCGGCCGCTGCCCAAGCGCTACGACGGCGCGTTCGCCCGCTTCAGCCCGCCGGACGGGGATGTGGCAGAGCCGGCCCCGAATTTGCCGCAACCGCACATACACACCGTCTGACACGCACTATCTGCGCCGCTGTATGGGCGCGTATGGGCGTTTTCGCTACACTGGGCCGTCATCGCATCGGCTTGCGCAGCCGGCCTCCGGCACCCGCGCGGTCGATGCGAACCCATTATTTCAGCGAGCTTTTGCCGCACCTCGAACCATGTCACTCGATCCCAACTATCCTCGCGACCTGATCGGCTACGGCCGCCATCCCGTGCAGGCGAACTGGCCGGGGCGCGCCCGCGTCGCCGTGCAATTCGTGCTGAACTACGAAGAGGGCGGCGAGAACTGCGTGCTGCACGGCGATCCGGGCTCCGAGCAGTTCCTGTCCGAAATCGTCGGCGCGGCCGCGTATCCCGACCGCCACATGAGCATGGAGTCGATCTACGAATACGGTTCGCGGGCCGGCGTGTGGCGCATCCTGCGCGAATTCGAGAAGCGCGGGATGCCGCTGACGGTATTCGGCGTCGGCATGGCGATCGAACGCCACCCGGAGCTCGCGCGCGCGTTCGTCGAACTGGGCCATGAAATCGCGTGCCACGGCTGGCGCTGGATCCACTACCAGGGCATGACGCCGGAACTCGAGGCCGAGCACATGCGCCTCGGGATGGAAGCGATCGAGCGCGTGACGGGCGAGCGCCCGCTCGGCTGGTACACCGGCCGCGACAGCCCCAACACGCACCGTCTCGTCGCGGAATACGGCGGTTTCCTGTACGACTCCGACAACTACGGCGACGATCTTCCGTTCTGGATGGACGTCGAAGTGTCGGGCGGCAAGACGTCGCCGCAGCTGATCGTGCCGTACACGCTCGACACGAACGACATGCGCTTCGCGACGCCGCAGGGCTTCAACACCGGCGATCATTTCTTCGACTACCTGCGCGACGCGTTCGACGTGCTGTACGCGGAGGGCGACGAAGCGCCGAAGATGCTGTCGATCGGCATGCACTGCCGGCTGCTCGGCCGGCCGGGTCGTTTCCGCGGGCTGCAGCGTTTCCTCGATCACATCGAGAAGCACGATCGCGTATGGGTGACGCGCCGTGTCGATATCGCGCGTCACTGGCGTGAACATCATCCGTATCAGCCCAATCATCGAAACGAAGGGAAAGCATGAAGGCGATGCGCTACACGTTGGATCAACTGAACACGATGGCGCCGAGCGCATTTGTCGCGGCGCTGTCGGGGATCTTCGAACATTCGCCGTGGGTGGCCGAAGTCGCCGCCGGCGAGCGGCCGTTCGCGAGCATCGACGCGCTGCACAAGACGATGTCGGGTGCCGTGGAATCGGGCGGCGAAGCGCGCCAGCTCGCGCTGATCAACGCCCACCCGGAACTGGCTGGCAAGGCCGCCGTGCGCGGCGAGCTGACGGCCGAGTCGACGCGCGAGCAGAGCGGCGCGGGCCTCGACCAGTGCACGCAGGAAGAGTTCGACAAGCTGCTGACGCTGAACCGCACGTATCGCGAGAAGTTCGGCTTCCCGTTCATTCTCGCGGTGCGCGGTTATGACCGGCACGGCATCATCGCGAACTTCGAGTCGCGCGTGAATCATTCGCGCACCGAGGAACTGCGCGCGAGCCTCGACCAGATCTACCGGATCGCGCGCTTTCGCCTCGACGACCTGATCGACGCCTGACACCGCAGTACGGCCCGCTGCGTCGCAGCGGCCGGATCGCCTCACTGAAACAAGGAAACATCATGGCTGTTCCGCTTCTCGATCCCAACGCACCCGAATTCACGCGGCGCTACGTGAATTTTGCCGACCCGCGTCTCGGTGCGCAGGCGCTCGAGGCCAGCGACGATTTCTTCGCGCCGAAGGACCGGATGCTGAACCCCGAGCCGGCCGTTTTCATTCCCGGCAAGTACGACGACCACGGCAAGTGGATGGACGGCTGGGAAACGCGCCGCAAGCGCACGACGGGCTACGACTGGTGCATCGTCAAGCTCGCGCGCCCGGGCGTGATCAAGGGCTTCGACATCGACACGAGCCACTTCACCGGCAACTTCCCGCCGGCCGCGTCGATCGAGGCCGCGTTCGTGACCGACGGCGCGCCGACGCAGGCGACCGAGTGGGTCGAGATCGTGCCGTCGACGACGCTGCAGGGCAACAGCCATCACTATGTCGACGCGAGCGACGCGCGTGCGTTCACGCACCTGCGCGTGAACATCTACCCGGACGGCGGCATTGCACGCCTGCGCGTATACGGCCAGCCGCAGCTCGACTGGGCCGGCGCGAGCGCGGCCGAGCAGTTCGATCTCGCGGCGATGGAAAACGGCGGTTACGTGGTGGCCGCGAACAACCAGCACTTCGGCGTCGCGTCGAACCTGCTGCTGCCGGGTCGCGGCGTGAACATGGGCGACGGCTGGGAAACCCGCCGCCGCCGCGAACCGGGCAACGACTGGGCGATCATCGCGCTCGCGCAGCCGGGCGTGATCCGCAAGATCGAAGTCGATACCGCGTTCTTCAAGGGCAATTATCCGGATCGCTGCTCGATCCAGGCCGCGTACGTGTCGGGCGGAACGGACAGCTCGCTGATCACGCAGTCGATGTTCTGGCCGGTGCTGCTCGGCGAACAGAAGCTGCAGATGGACAAGCAGCACTACTTCGAACAAGACATCGCGTCGCTCGGCCCCGTCACGCACGTGCGACTGAACATCATTCCGGACGGCGGCGTGTCGCGCCTGCGTCTGTGGGGGACGCTCGACAAATGAAGACGCTTGTCATCGAACCGCTGACCAGGGAAGCGTTCGCGCCGTTCGGCGAAGTGATCGAAACGGAAGGGGCAAAGCAGATCCCGATCAACCTCGGCACGACGATCCGCTTCCACGATCTCGCGAAAGTCGACGTGACCGATGAAGACGGCCGCACGCTCGTCAACCTGTTCCGCGGCCAGCCGCGCACGCTGCCGTTCGAAGTGAAGATGCTCGAACGGCACCCGCTCGGCAGCCAGGCGTTCGTGCCGCTGAACGACCAGCCGTATCTCGTCGTCGTGGCGCCCGCGGGCGATCTCGATCCGGCGAAGATCCGCGCGTTCGTGACGAGCGGGTGGCAGGGCGTCAACTATGCGAAGGGCGTGTGGCATCACCCGCTGATCGCGCTCGGCGGCGTCAGCGACTTCATCGTCGTCGATCGCGGCGGCGACGGCCTGAACCTGAACGAGCAGGACCTGCAGGAATCGCTGTGGCTCACCGACGAGGCGCTGCACGCGCTGACGGCCTGAGTCGTCGCTGGCGGTTCCGCCATGGCCGGTCGAAAACCCGCGCACGTTGCGCGGGTTTTTTCATGGTGCCGCCGTTTCGACGCGATTCAGGTCGCCGCGGTCTTGCGCGCGTCGCGCGAACCGTGGGCACCGCGGCGCCGGTCCGCGACCGGCGCATGCTCGGCGATCAGCCCGGCGGCCCAGTCGATGAAGACGCGCAGCTTCGCGCTGACGTGACGGTTCGGCGGGAACGCGACGTACATCGGCATCGGTTCGAGCTGCCATCGCTCGAACAGCGGCACCAGTTCGCCGCGGGCGCGATGCGCGCCGGCCATGTAGTCGGGTAGCCACAGAATGCCCAGCCCGGCGAGGCCGGCCTCGAGGTACGCATTGCCGTCGTCGACCGCGAGCACGTAGCGTCCGCGCACGGTGATCCGCTCACCGTCGCATGCCATCGCAAACGGCAACGCCTTGCCGGTGCGCGCCCACAGGAACCCGACGATCCGGTGATGCGAGTCCTCCAGCTCGTCCGGATGAGCCGGCGTGCCGGCACGCGCGAGATAGGCCGGCGACGCGTACACGCCGAGCCGCAGGTCGCCGACATGCCGCGCGACCAGCGAGCGGTCGGTCGGCTCGCCGCCGCGCACGACGCAGTCGACGTTCTCGCCGATCACGTCCACCACGCGGTCGCTCACGCCCATGTCGAGCTGGATGTCCGGATAGCGCGCATGGAACGCGGGCAGCGCGGGGATCAGGATCAGGCGCGCGAACGGGCTCGGCACGTCCACGCGCAGCCGCCCGCGGGGCGTCGCGGACGCCGCGGACAGGCTGGTTTCGGCATCGTCCATGTCGGCCAGCAGCCGCACGACGCGGTCGTAGTACGCGGCGCCGTCCGCGGTGACGACGACCTTGCGCGTCGTGCGGTTGAACAGCTTCACGCGCAGCCGTGCCTCGAGCTGCTGCACGAGTTGCGTGACGGTGGTGCGGCTCATGTGCAGTGTCTCGGCGGCCTTCGTGAAGCTGCCGGCTTCCACCACGCGGGCGAACGCCTGCATTGCGTCGAATCGGTCCATCGGGTCAGGGCTCCGCGTCGGTCGGGAATTGTTTGGGGGGCGCAAACAGTGTTGGACAGGGTTGCCGGTTTATTCGCCGTGCCACCGTCCTTAAAGTGCCTTCATCGTTGATGCCGGGGCGGTTTCGCCCCACAAACCGAAGGAGGTGCTGAATGGTAAAGCGTAGCGTGGTTTTTCCGCCCGGTCGGCAGGCACTGTACGAGCGCAACCGTTATTCGCCGGCGCTGCGCTCGAACGGCTTCCTGTTCGTGTCCGGGCAGGTCGGCAGCCGCGAGGACGGCTCGCCCGAACCGGAACTCGGCGCGCAGGTCCGCCGCGCGTTCGACAACCTGAACGCGGTACTGCGCGCGGCCGGCTGCACGTTCGACGACGTCGTCGACGTGACGGTGTTCCTCGTCGATCCCGAAGCGACGTTCGAGCGGATCTGGGAGATCGTCCCCGAGTACTGGGGCGACGCGCCTTATCCGACGCTGACCGCCGTCGGCGTGACCTGGCTGTACGGCTTCCAGTTCGAGATCAAGGCGATCGCGCGGCTGCCGGAGACGGTCGACGGGTGAGCCATGCCCGACACGCGGCCCGCGCGTCACGGCGCGACGGGCACCTCCTGTTCGTACGCGCGATGCAGCAGGGCGACGAACGACGACGCGTCCGGCAGCGTCGCCGTGCCGAAGCGGTGCACGGCGACACCGGGCGTCCACGAGTTCATCACGACGGCGCCGGCCATCGACGGCAGGTCGGCCGGCGTCAGTTCGCGATCGTGCTGCGCGACGCCGAGGCGCGCCAGCTGCCGGCGCACGATGCGCATCGTGACTCCGCCGAGCATGCCGGCTACCGGCCACACGACCGCGTCGCCCGTCCAGAATGCCAGGTTCCAGATCGAGCCTTCGCTGATGCGTCCGTGGCGATCGACGAATGCCGCATCGTCGAAACCCTGCGCGATCGCGCGGCGCAGGAAGTGCGTCTTGGCGACTTCGCCGACGTGCTTAATCTCCGGCAGCACGCGCTCGTGGTCGAACAACGCGAGATCGAGCGGGCCCGCCGGCCCCGACGACGGCGCTGCGGTGCGCACCAGCACGTCGAGCGCTTCGTCGTCGCGCGGCGCGACGAATTCCCCCATCGTCGTATGCACGGTCGCCGTCAGCGACAGCGCCGACGGCGCGCGCTCGAGCGCAGCGCGCAGGAGCGCGCGAATCCGGGTGTCGGGCAACGCCTGGCCGAACAGTGTGTTCGACGCATCGCGCAGCCGCGCGAGATGCAGGTCGAGGCCGCGTACGCGGCCGTCGCACACCTGCATCGCGGTGAAATGCGCGTGGCCCGCGAATGCGAGCGGCGCGAGCGCGTCCGGGGTGGCGGCACCGCCGTTGAGCTGAACGACGGACGGGAACGGGGCAACGGTCATCGGCGGATCTCCGGGTTCGGTCGCGAGCGCGGGGCGGCTCGCGGCATCGTCAAGAAAGCCTATTGTTTGCGGATTGATGGCATCTTGAAAAACGAGTAGTTTTGGAACGGTCATCAAATCCGGTTTGAAGATCGATGGAACGCATGTGGCCCGGTACACGCGCGCTGAGGACGTTCGATGCGGCGGCGCGGCACCTGAATTTCTCGCGGGCGGCCGACGAGGTCGGGCTGACGCCGGCGGCGGTCAGTCATCAGATCAAGGAAATCGAGGCGCAGCTCGACGTCGTACTGTTCGTCCGCACGAGCCGCAGCATCCGGCTGACGCCGGCTGGTGCCGTGCTGGCCGCCGCGGCCGCCGATGCGCTGGCGGGCCTGCAGCGCGCGACGGCCCGGGCGCGGCGCATCGCGCGGGAGCAGACGGAGTTGCGCGTGTCGGTCGGCGCGCGTTTCGCGACGCACTGGCTGCTGCCGCGCCTGCCGCGCTTCAGGGCCGCGCATCCGGCGTTCGAGCTGACGTTCGACATCACCGACCGGTTGCGCGATTTCGACGATGACGATGTCGATGTCGCGATCCGCTTCGGCACCGGGCGTTATCGCGACGCGTGCGCGCAGCGCCTGTTCGATACGTCGGTCGTCGCGGTCTGCGGCCCGGCACTGCTGTCGGCCGGGCCGCCGTTGCGCAAGCCGCGCGATCTGCTGCGCCATACGCTCTGCCAGGTCGATTGCGAAGTCGACGGCGTGACCTGGCCGCGCTGGTCGGCGTGGATGGCCGCGGCCGGCGTCGACGGTTTCGACGACAGCCGCTGCGTGTCGTTTCCGGATTCGAGCCACGTCGTGCAGGCCGTGACGGACGGCACGGCGGTCGGTCTTGCGGAACCGCACATGATCGCGCGCGATCTCGCGGAAGGGCGCGTCGTGCAGCTGTTCGACGTGAGCGTCGGGGTGGCGCCGGGCCTTGCTTATCACGTCGTGTATCCCGAACGCACGCAGGACGATCCGCGCATCGTCGCACTGCGCGGCTGGCTCGCGGACGAAGTCGCGACGATGCGCGCGTAGCGGTAGCAGCGGCGGCGCATGCTATCGTGCCCGCATCTCCACCGCACGATGCCCGGTTCCGGGCGTGTTCTTCCGATGAGCCAACCTGAAAACGACCTCGCGGTCCTGCTGCGCACGATGCAGCCCGAACTGCATCCGGGTGCGTTCGCCTTCGTGTCGCTGCCGGCCGATGCAGACGTATCGTTATCCGAAGTCATTGCGACGTTCCGCGAAGCGGAAGGGCTGACGGTCGTGGTCGACGAGGAAACGGCTGCACGTCGCGGCTGGCCGGTGCTGTTCCGCTCAGCCTGGATCACGCTGACCGTGCATTCCGACCTGGCGGCCGTCGGCCTCACGGCGGCGTTCGCGCGGGCACTCGGCGCGGCCGGCATCAGCTGTAACGTGATGGCGGCCGCGTATCACGATCACATCTTCGTGCCGTTCGACGACGGGCCGCGCGCGCTCGATGCGCTCGTCGCGCTCCAGCGCGACGCGACGCGCGGCTGACGCGCGAAGGGCATCCGGGACGCGCCAAAAAGAACGGGCCCGTCACCGGGCCCGAGAACGGAGAGGATTGCACCGGGCACTCACACCCGGCGCACGGTGGCTTACTTGTTCGCGCCACCCTCGAACCAGGCGGCGAGCTTCGTCCGCTCGTCGTCGGTCATGTGCGTGACGTTGCCGATCGGCATCGCCTTCAGGCGCACCGCCTGTTCGTAGATGCGCTGTGCGTTCTTCGACACTTCGTCCGGCGTGTCGAACATCACGCCCGCGGGCGCGCTGCCCATCAGCGTCGGCTTCGACGAGTGGCACTCGACGCAGCGTTGCTGCAGGATCGGCATGATGTCGTTGATCACGATCTTCGGTGCGTTGGCCGCCTGCGCTTCCGGCGCGACCGGCTTCGGCATCGTCCAGACCAGCGCGCCCGACAGCAGTGCGACGCCGCCGATCGGCAGGTACCACAGCTGCTTGCCGCGGTGACGCATCACGAAGAACTGGCGGATCAGCGCGCCGGCCAGCATGATCAGCACGAGCACGACCCAGTTGAACTTGTTCGTGTAGGTCATCGCGTAGTGGTTCGACAGCATCGCGAACACGACCGGCAGCGTGAAGTACGTGTTGTGCACCGAGCGCTGCTTGCCGCGCTTGCCGTAGATCGGGTTCGGCTCTTCGCCCTTGAGCATCTTGTCGACCATCTTGCGCTGGCCGGGGATGATCACGAAGAACACGTTCGCCGACATGATCGTGGCGAGCATCGCGCCGACGATCAGGTAGGCGGCACGGCCCGCGAAGATATGGCACGCGAGGTAGGCGGCGGCGACCACGTAGATGCCGACGCAGATGCCGAGCACGCGGTCGTTGGTGCCGAGGATGCGGCACAGCGAGTCGTAGACGATCCAGCCGGCCGCGAGGAAGCCGAGTGCGGACGCGACGGCGACCACCGGGCCCATGTCGAGCACGCTCTTGTCAATCAGGTAGGTGTTCGGTGCGAGCAGGTACAGCACGAAGAACAGCGAGAAGCCCGACAGCCAGGTCGTGTACGACGGCCACTTCGACCAGTGCAGGTCATCCGGCATTTCCGGCGGGGCGACCGTGTACTTCTGCATGTTGTAGAAACCGCCGCCGTGGACATGCCACAGCTCGCCGAACACGCCGCGCTTGCGCTGGTTCGGGTCGGTCGGCGGTTTCAGGCTGTTGTCGAGCGCGACGAAATAGAACGACTCGCCGATCCACGCAATGGCGACGATGACGTGCAGCCATCGCAGCGCGAGGTTCAGCCAGTCGGTGATGAAGCCTTCCATGAAACTCCTCCAGACTCAAATCGTTTGTTTGATGCGGGCGCTGATTCGAATGTCAGCTGCCGCGATAGGTGCTGTACGACCACGGCGACACGAGCAGCGGCACGTGGTAGTGCGAAGCGGTGTCGGCGATGCCGAAGCGCAGCACGACGCGGTCGACGAAGCGGGGTTCGGGCACCTTCACGCCGAGCGACGCGAAGTAGTCGCCGGCGTGGAACACGAGTTCGTATTCGCCGGCGGCGAGCGCGGCGCCTTCGAGCAGGGGTTCGTCGCAGCGGCCGTCGCTATTGGTGAGCACGGTCTTGAGCGCGCGGCGCGATTCGCCGTCCAGCGCGTAGAGGTCCACCTTGATTGCCGCGCCGGGACGGCCGTGCGCCGTATCGAGTACGTGGGTAGTGAGCTTTCCCATTCGTTGTGTCCTTATGTGAATGCGGGGTTCGGCGGCGACTCGATCCATTGACTGTGCGGCGGATCGAGGCTCCACGTCACGTGGCTACATACCCGTCGGCGAGATTGAAGCGAGCGCCGTGCAGGCATTGTAAAAAGGTTCCCCGCGCAAATACGGGCGCGATATCAAAGATAATGCGCCGCGCATGAGCGGCTGTCGACGGTATGCCGGATACCGCTTCCGGCGGGCTTTTCGGGTGTTTCCGGCCTTTCGCCGGGCGGTGCGCGGCGTACCATATCGAAACCGTGAAGCGCGGTATTCCGGATCGCGCATTGTGTGCGGCGCGTGCTTGGGCGATCCTCCCGCCGTGCGCGTCGGCCTGTGGCCCGCGCGTACCCCGAAGACGGCGAGCACGCCGGGTAACCGGGCCAGGGCGTTCGAACGGACGCAGGCACCGGAGCGTGCCGCGATTCAGCGTTCGAACGGCTGTGTGACCGCCTCCAGGATCAACGCCTGGAGGCAGACCGACGCGGAGAACGCATGAACCTCGAGCAGCACGCTGGCGCACGCGCGCCGAACCCTTCCTCATCCCGCCCGAAAACCCTGCTGGTCAAGCACGCCGACGTGCTCGTGACCATGGACGACACGCGCCGCGAGCTGCGCGACGCCGGGCTTTACATCGAAGACAACCGGATCGTCGCGGTCGGCCCGAGCGCCGAGCTGCCCGACACGGCCGACGAAGTGCTCGACCTGCGCGGCCACCTCGTGATCCCGGGGCTCGTGAACACGCACCACCACATGTACCAGAGCCTGACGCGCGCGGTGCCGGCCGCGCAGAATGCCGAACTGTTCGGCTGGCTCACGAACCTGTACCAGATCTGGGCGCACCTGACGCCCGAGATGATCGAGGTGTCGACGCTCACCGCGATGGCCGAGCTGCTGCAGTCGGGCTGCACAACGTCGAGCGACCACCTGTACATCTACCCGAACGGCAGCCGCCTCGACGACAGCATCGGCGCCGCGCAGCGGATCGGCATGCGCTTTCACGCGAGCCGCGGCTCGATGAGCGTCGGCCAGCGCGACGGCGGGCTGCCGCCCGATTCGGTCGTCGAGCGCGAGCCCGAGATCCTGCGCGACACGCAGCGCCTGATCGAGACCTATCACGACGAAGGCCGCTACGCGATGCTGCGCGTGGTGGTCGCGCCGTGCTCGCCGTTCTCGGTGAGCCGCGAGCTGATGCGCGACGCGGCCGTGCTGGCGCGCGAATACGGCGTGTCGCTGCACACGCACCTCGCGGAGAACGTCAACGATATCGCGTACAGCCGCGAGAAGTTCGGGATGACGCCGGCCGAATATGCGGAAGATCTCGGCTGGGTCGGCCACGACGTGTGGCATGCGCACTGCGTCCAGCTCGACGATGCGGGCATCGGCCTGTTCGCGCGCACAGGCACGGGCGTCGCGCACTGTCCGTGCTCGAACATGCGGCTCGCGTCGGGCATCGCGCCGGTGAAGAAGATGCGTCTCGCGGGCGTGCCGGTCGGCCTTGGCGTCGACGGCTCCGCGTCGAACGACGGCGCGCAGATGGTCGCGGAAGTGCGGCAGGCGCTGCTGTTGCAACGGGTCGGTTTCGGGCCCGATGCAATGACCGCGCGCGAGGCGCTCGAGATCGCGACGCTCGGCGGCGCGAAGGTGCTGAACCGCGACGATATCGGCGCGCTGAAGCCCGGCATGGCCGCCGACTTCGCCGCATTCGACCTGCGCCAGCCGCTGTTCGCGGGGGCGCTGCACGATCCGGTCGCGGCGCTCGTATTCTGCGCGCCGTCGCAGACGGCGTACACGGTGGTGAACGGGAAGGTGGTGGTGCGGGAGGGGCGGCTGGCGACGCTCGATCTGCCGCCTGTCATCGCGCGGCATAACGCGCTGGCGCAGGCACTCGTGGAGGCGTCGCGCTGATGCACTGAACTGGAGAGTGCGCCGCGCGCTGCACGTCGGGCGCGTGGCGGCCGGGGCCGGGATCCGTCACGCCCGGCCGCACGAGGCCGCTTCGGGCGACGCCGGGCCACTCCGCAGCGGCGTGGCCGGCGCGCGCGTCGTGCGCGCTTACGCTTCGATCAGCGTGCGGGTGGCTTCGGCGACGAGGCTGCGCAGCCAGCGCACTTCGTCGGAGTAGTGGCAGCGCTCGTGCCACAGCTGGTAGTACTGCATCGGCGGGAAGTCGAGCGGCGCCGGCACGACCGACAGCGGCAGGAACTTCGCGTAGTGATCGGCGAACAGGCGCGTCGTCGTGAAGATCAGGTCGGACTTCACGAGCACGTACGGCGCGAGGTTGAAGTACGGCAGCGTGACGACCACGTGGCGCTTGAGCCGTTCGCGCGCGAGATGCACGTCGATCGCGCCGCGCTGGCCGACCGAGTACGGCGTCGGCGCGAGATGCGGCGCGTTCAGGTACTGGTCGAGCGTGAGCCCGCCACGCTTCGCGAACGGGTGCGTGTTGCTCATCAGGCAGACGATTTCGTCGACGAACAGGTTCGACAGGTGCAGTTGCTCGGGCGGTTCGGGCCAGTTGCCGACGACGATGTCGAGCTTGCCGTCCTCCAGCGCGAGCTCGTAGTCGAATGCGGGGCCGAGCGAATGGAACTCGAGCGTCGCGTTCGGCGCGGCCAGGCGAAAGCGCTCGACGACGGTCGGCACGAACAGCACGTTCAGGTAGTCGGGGCAGCCGATCCGGTAGCAGCGGATCGACGTGGCCGGGTCGAAGTTGTGCTGCTGGAACTTGATCCGCTCGATTTCACGCAGCGCGTTCTGCACGGGCTCGAGCAGGCGCAGCCCGTATTCGGTCGGCACCATGCCGGATTTGCCGCGCACCAGCAGCGGATCGCCGGTGATGTCGCGCAGGCGCCGCAGCGCGGCGCTGATTGCCGGTTGCGACTGGTTCAGTTTGACGGCCGCGCGCGTGACGCTGCGCTCCATCAACAAGGTGTGCAAGACGCGCAAGAGGTACGTGTCGATCGCCTCGCGTTGCTGACTCATGATTTCTCCGGGTTATATGGCTGGGCTGATCGAGGGGTACTGTGGGTATATCGTTTTTAATATGAACGAAAATCAGCGTCAAGAGATGGATACCCGCAGGCACCCGCCGGCCGGGCCGCGACAAGGGGCCTGAACGGGGCTGCAAGTGGGCGCGCCGCGCCGTGCGGAGGCACGTGTCGTGCGACTCCGGATCGCGGCGCGGCGTGGGATACGGGCGCGTCAGTCGTCGATGCGCATGCCGACCTTCAGCGTCACCTGCCAGTGAACCACCTGGTCGCCTTCGATGTGGCCGCGCGTTTCGGTCACCTGGAACCAGTGCAGGTTGTGCAGTGTCTTGCCGGCTTTCGAGATCGCGTTGCGGATGGCGTCATCGCTCGATTGCTGTGACGAACCGGTCAGTTCGATCATCTTGTACACGTGGTCGCTCATGATGCGCTCCCTGGGATATCGGCATATATCGCCGGTGCAGGTCGCGTTCCCGAAGCGGCGCCGCGCGTGCCCGGCTTCTTGAGTGATAGGTATGATGGGCGGCAAGTGCAACCCATATCGGAGACGAGGAACATCGTGGAAGTCGGATTTTGCGGACCGGGATTGATGGGCGCGCCGATGATTCGGCATTTGCTGGCGGCCGGGCATCGGGTCAGCGTGTGGAATCGTTCGCGCGACAAGGCCGAGGCGCTCGTGAAGGACGGCGCGCAAGTGGCCGGCACGCCGCGTGAACTGGCGGAGCGCGTCGATACGGTATTCATGTGCGTGCTCGACGGCCGCGCGGTGGGCGACGTCGTGTTCGGCGAGCACGGGTTGCTGGCCGGCGATGCTGCCGCGCGTCGCCTGCAACGCATCGTCGATCATTCGAGCATCCCGCCCGCCGCGACGCGCGATTACGCGGCGCGCGCGGCCGCACTCGGCGTCGGCTGGATCGATGCGCCGGTATCGGGCGGCGTGCCCGGCGCGCAGGCCGGCACGCTCGCGGTGATGGCCGGCGGCCGCGCGGCCGATCTCGACACGGTGCGGCCGCTGATCGACACGTACGCGTCGCGCATCACGCACATGGGCGACGCGGGTGCGGGGCAGACGGCGAAACTGTGCAACCAGGCCATCGTCACCGCGACGGTGACCGCGATTGCCGAGGCCGTCGGTCTCGCGCAGGCGAGCGGCATCGATGCCGCCCGGCTGGCCGAAGCGCTGGCCGGCGGCTGGGCCGATTCGGTGCTGCTGCAGACGTTCGTGCCGCGCATGACGTCGGGCGGTCATGCACCGATCGGCGCGCTCGGCACGTTCCAGAAGGATGTCGATGCGATCGCCGACGCGGCGCGTGACACGGGTGCGGTGATGCCGGTGTCGGCCACCGTGCAGCAGGTGCTGCGGCTGGGCGCCGCGCAAGGGCTCGCCGGCGCCGATTTCGCCGCGTTCATCGACATCGTGCGGCCCGGCAACGGGCGTCGGCAGGCGTCGTGACGGGCAAGCGGGGCGGGTGAATGGCAGATGGGCCGCCCGGAGGCGGCCCATCGAATGGCAGGCGGATCAGCCGAGGGAGCGGGGTGTCGTGTCGCCGGCGTTCTGGCGGCCGAGTCCGCCGCGCAGGCTCGCTTTCGTGCCTGCACCAAACTCGGGCAGGATGCGCGCACGCGCACGGCTGGCGAACACGAGGAAACCGAAGCCGTTCGCTTCGTACCAGTAACCACCGTTCTCGAGGCCGTCGAGCGGCTGCTCGAGCGCGTTGGCGATCGATTCGATGCAACGCTTGCGCAGCTCGGCGATGGCGGGATAGGGCGGCTGGGCGCCGCGCACGCTGCACAGGAGCACGTCGAGACCGGGCAGCACGTGGGCGTACAGGACGGGTTCGTCCTGTGCACGGGCGCGGGCAATCTTGGTGTCGAGCTGGGCAAACGGTTTCGAGTGGCGCAATACCGCGAGGAATGACTCCTGGCCATCCTGCTGGGCACGCCGACGTTTTTTCGGGAAGGACATAAACACTCGCCTCAAAAACAATTGCAAGAAATGCGGCATTTTCATGCGACCCACTCCCGGCTATGTACGCCGCATGTCGATCCTTTATAGCACACGAAAATGCTGCCTTCGTGCAGTACGACGATCAATGTCTCCCGTCGACCTGCTCGCCATGATCGACACAGTCAGCGTCTTGGCGCCCGTACTGTCGTTTAGTCTCCATCATAGACCTGCTTTTCCCGCGCGTGCATTCGCCCGTCACAAAAAAGTGAGATAGGCCGCATGCGGCGGTGCATCGCGCGCGCAATAAAAAGGCCCGCACGGGGCGGGCCTGGCAGGCGGGGTGCTCGGCGATCAGCGCTGCTTCAGCGAATCGCGGATCTCGCGCAGCAGCACCGTGTCTTCCGGCGTCGCGGCCGGTGCGGCTTCTTCCGGCTTGCGCAGCTTGTTGATGAATTTCACCATCAGGAAAATGATGAATGCGAGGATGACGAAATTGATCGCCACGGTGATGAACGAGCCGTAGCCGAACGCGGCGACACCCGCGGCCTGCAGGTCCTTGAACGAATCGGGATTACCCTTGAACGTCGGGGGGATGGTGCCGAGCAGAACGAACTTGTTCGAGAAATCCAGACCGCCCGTCAGCACGCCGATCACCGGCATGATGAGGTCTTTCACGACCGAGTCGACGATCTTCGAGAACGCGCCGCCGATGATCACGCCGACGGCGAGATCCATTACGTTGCCCTTGACGGCGAACTCCTTGAATTCCTTGATGATGCTCATGAGCGGCTTTCTCCTGTTGGGGCGAGGGGAGGCGTGCCGCGACGCGCAGGGATGCAGAGCGTCGAATGAGGGTCGGTGGCACGCCGATGGCCGCATGATAGCGAACGCTCCCCATTGCCGGTAGTCCATCTTGAAATGATTGACAAATCCGCGCGTCGGCGCGGCCGGCGCTGAAGGGGAGCGTGGCGTGCGTTGCAGTGCGCCGCGGGTGTGTCGACGCGCTGCGCGGCGTCAGGTGTTGTCGTCGGTCCAGCCGTCGTCGTTGCTGCCGAGGTCCATGCCGCCGCCGCCGTTGCCGTCGCTCCAGTTCGACGCATCGCCGCGGCCGAGGTCGAAGCCCGGATCGTTGTCCTGCCGGTGGCGTTCGCCGTCGACGATCACGTCGCGTTCGACCACGCGCTCGCGGCCGCCCGACATCGCCTCGCCGAGCAATACGCCCGTCAGCAGCCCGCCCATGCCGCCGCCGAAACCGCCGCCGCCTTGCTGGATCACGACAGGCGGCTGCTGTTGCGGGTAGGGTTGCGGATACGGCTGGCCCTGCGCGCCCGTCATGCGATCGGCTTCCTGCGCATACACGGAGCCGCTGCCGTTCGCCGGTGCAGCAGGTTGCGCGGCCGGGTCGGGACGCCCTTCGACGCGTGCCTTCACGCTCGCATGGCGCTGTTCGAGTTCATCGACGCGATAGGGCGGTACCGGATTCTTGCCGTTGGACAGCGTTTCGACGAGCGTGCGCGCGTCGGTCTCGATCGCTTCGAGCTCGCCCGTGAGCGCCGCGGCCCCCGGCGCCGTCGACAGCTTCGCGTCGAGCTTCAGCGGGCGGATGTCGTTCAGCACGTCGGTGGCGCGCTTGAGCTGCGTGCGGCGTTCGTCGTCGGCGCGGCCGTCGTCGGCCGTGCGCGCGCGCCGCAACGTCCAGCGCAGCACCAGCGCGATCACCGCGACGATCAGCCCGAGGCCGATCCACATGCCGGTCGACGGGCCGTGTTTTTCGGCCGGCGCGGCAGCGGGCGCGAGCGACGATTGCAGCGTGCCGGCCTGCGTCGCCGACGGCGCGTTGCCGCTCACGCGCGCGGCGTCGGCGCGAATGCGCGACTCCGTCTGGGCAAAGCGCGACGCATCGGTGAACTTCAGTTGCGGATCGAGCGACTTCGCGCGCTGCAGCTGCACGAGCGCATCGGACGCGCGGCCCTCGCGGTCCAGCACCTGCGCATACAGGTAGCGCGCGTGCGCATTGTTCGGATGGGCGTCGATGACTTGCGACAGCTGCGTGTCGGCTTGCTGCCAGTTGCGTTGCGCGATCGACTGCTCGACCTGCTGCAGCGACGGGACCGCAAACGCGGCGGACGACAGCAACATCAGCGAGAGGCCGAGTGCGGCGAGAGATTTCTTCATGGTCGAACCGGGCGCAGGCGCCCGTCTCCTGACGATCGGTTCGCGCCGCGCGCCCGGGGCGGGCGGCGGCGCGGTTGCCCGCAGTTGCCGTTACTGCGCGGGCGTGTCCAGCTGCTTCTTCAGCGCGGCGAGGCGATCCTCGACCGACGGGCCCTTGTTCAGCGCGGCGAGCTTGTCGTCGAGTGCCTTGCCGCTCGACGTGTCGGCGGAATTGAGACGCGCGTCCGAGCGGGCGTTCTGCAGCGCGACCTTGTCCTCGAGCTTCTGGAAGTCTTCGGACAGGTTCTTGCCGCCGATGCCGCCCAGCGCGCTTGCCGCGACGTCCTTCGCCTGCGCGATTTCCTGCTTTGCCTGCAGGATGTTCGAGCGTGCATTCAGGTCGTTGCGGCGCTGACGCATGTCGGCGATCTGCCCCTTCAGCTTGTCGACCGACGGCTCGAGCGTCGACAGCTCGGCCGCGAGCGCGTCACGCTCGGCTTCCGCGTTCGACTGCGCGCCGAGCGCCTCGCGTGCGAGTGCCTCGTCGCCGGCCTGCAGCGCGCGCTTCGCGCCGTCCTCGTACTTCTTCACCTTGTCGTCGGCCGCATCGCGCTTGCTGCGCTGGGTCGCGACCTGTGCCTCGATCTCGATCAGCGAATTCTCGGCACGGCCGATGCTGTCGTCGAGCTCCCGCACGATCTGCCGTGCGTCGCGCGACGGATCCTGTACCGAATCGGCCGCATCGTTCAGCAGGCCTTTGATCGTGCGCGAAACAGAGTCGAAAAGCGACATGAAATCCTCCGTGGTTGAAAGGCGCCGCGTAGCCGCGGCAGTGCCCGTAGCGAGCCGGTTCCGACCCGCATGAGCCGGCGGATATTACACCACCGGTTCACTTAAATACGGCTTAAACGCGCGAGTTCAAGCGGCGCGCGCATCAGGATGTCGAACCTTTCGCGGTTGAAAGAAAATCGACCGTGCGCACCATATTGCGTGTCCATGATAGGCAGAGGATGCCGACAATACGTTCCTCAAATCACGGCATTGCGGGAATTTTTACAAAAAATCGCGAAGGCCCCCGGTCGATTTCATTAAAATGCGCTGTCACGTCGCGGGAACGGATCGCCGCGCGGCGGGGTCTGTCGACGTGACAGCCGCATCACGCTGTACCCGCTCTGATTCATCCGCTTGCATTTCCGCATGCGTCCGAGGGTGCCACGTACGCCCGCCATTCCGACATGCCAATTATCAAACGACCGCCTTCTTCTTCCGACAGGAACGAACCCCACTACACGCTGCGCCGTTCGCCGTCCGGAGCCTATTACCCCGATGACGACGATCGCGACGACGACCGCCGCACCCAGCGCAGCGGCGGCGGAGGGCGCCGTCGCTCGTTCGGCTCGCGCGTCGCGCTGTGGTTCGCCGGTCTGTTCGCGACGCTGGCGATCGTCGGCGCGCTGATCGTCGGCTACGCGCTGGTCGTGATGGCGCCGCAACTGCCGTCGCTCGATGCGCTGACCAACTACCAGCCGAAGGTGCCGCTGCGCGTGTTCACGGCCGATCACGTGCTGATCGGCGAGTTCGGCGAGGAGCGCCGCAGTCTCGTGCGGTTCCAGGACATTCCCGACGTGATGAAGAAGGCCGTGCTCGCGATCGAGGACTACCGCTTCTACGAGCACGGCGGTGTCGACTTCGTCGGCATCCTGCGCGCGGGCGTCGCCGACCTGATGCACGGCGGCGCGCGCCAGGGCGCGAGCACGATCACGATGCAGGTCGCGCGCAACTTCTTCCTGTCGAGCGAGAAGACCTACACGCGCAAGATTTACGAAATGCTGCTCGCGTACAAGATCGAGAAGGCCCTGACGAAGGACCAGATCCTCGAGCTGTACATGAACCAGATCTATCTCGGCCAGCGCTCGTACGGTTTCGCGGCCGCCGCGCGCGTGTATTTCGGCAAGGACCTGAAGGACATCACGCTCGCGGAAGCGGCGATGCTCGCGGGGCTGCCGAAGGCGCCGTCCGCCTATAACCCGGTCGTCAATCCGAAGCGCGCGAAGGTGCGCCAGGAATACATCCTGAAGCGCATGCTCGAGGTCGGCTACATCACGCAGCCGCAGTACGACGAGGCCGTGAAGGAAGAGATCCACGTGCGCACGCCGGGCAACCAGTACGCGGTGCACGGCGAGTACGTCGCCGAGATGGTGCGGCAGATGATGTACCAGCAGTACAAGGACGAAACCTATACGCGCGGGCTGACCGTCACGACGACGATCAATTCGGCCGACCAGGAAGCCGCGTACCAGGCCGTGCGTCGCGGCATTCTCGACTACGAGCGCCGCCACGGCTATCGCGGGCCGGAAGCGTCGATCCAGCTGCCCGCGGCCGGCGACGACCGCGACGAGGCGATCGACGACGCGCTCGCCGATCATCCGGACAACGGCGACCTTCAGTCGGCGGTCGTGCTGTCGGCGTCGCCGAACGCGGTCGAGGTGCAGTTCGTCGGCGGTGCGACCACGACGATCGGGCCGGCCGGGCTGCGCTTTGTGTCGGCCGCATTGAGCCCGCGCGCGAACGATACGCTGCGCATCAAGCCGGGCTCGGTCGTGCGCGTGCTGAAGGACGGCAAGACGGGCTGGCAGGTCGTGCAGCTGCCGCAGGTCGAAGGCGCGCTCGTCGCGATCGCGCCGCAGGATGGCGCGATCCGCTCGCTCGTCGGCGGCTTCGACTTCAACAAGAGCAAGTTCAACCACGTGACGCAGGCGTGGCGGCAGCCGGGCTCGTCGTTCAAGCCGTTCATCTACTCGGCGTCGCTCGACAAGGGCATGGGGCCGGCGACGATGATCAACGACGCGCCGCTGTACTTCCCGCCGAGCGTGCCGGGCGGCACCGCCTGGGAGCCGAAGGACGACGACCAGCCGGACGGCCCGATGACGATGCGTACCGGCCTGCAGCGTTCGAAGAACCTCGTGTCGATCCGGATCCTCGCGTCGATCGGCACGCAGTATGCGCAGCAGTACGTGACGCAGCGCTTCGGCTTCGATCCCGCGAAGACGCCGCCTTACCTGCCGATGGCGCTCGGCGCGGGCCTCGTGACGCCGCTGCAGCTCGCGACGGGTTATGCGGTGTTCGCGAACGGCGGCTACAAGGTCGATCCGTACCTGATCGCCGAGGTCGACGACGCGCGCGGCCAGCCGCTGCAGAAGTCGCAGCCGGTGCTCGCGGGCAGCACGGCGCCGCGCACGATCGAAGGCCGCAACGCATACGTGATGAACAGCCTGCTGCATTCGGTCGCGACGGCCGGCACGGGCGCGGGCACCAACGCACTGGGCCGCAGCGACCTGCAGGGCAAGACCGGTACGACGAACGACGCGAAGGACGGCTGGTTCGCCGGCTACCAGCAATCGCTCGTCGCGGTTGCATGGATGGGCTTCGACCAGCCGAAGAGCCTCGGCAGCCGCGAGTTCGGCGCGCAGCTCGCGTTGCCGATCTGGGTGAACTACATGCGCACCGCGCTGAACGGCGTGCCCGAGCAGCAGATGCCGATGCCGGACGGCCTGACCTCGATCGACGGCGAGCTGTACTACGCCGATCGCACGCCGGGCAACGGCTTCGTCGCGAACGTCGACATCAACCCGGCCGAGAACGCGATCAGCGCGAACGACGCGCTGGGTTCGGCCGGTGCGGCCGGGCTGGCGCCGCCGCCCGTCACGCCGCAGGAGAAGCAGCAGATCATGGACATGTTCGAGAACAAGTAAGCGGGATACCGCTGTTCATGCATGCGACGGGCGCCTTCGGGCGCCCGTTTTTTTGTGCGTCGAGGTAAGCGGGAGCGGCTGAGTCAGAACGACGCGCAGGCAGGCACCACCGTCATGCCGACCGATTCCTGATGAAACCGCTGCATATAGGCCTTGCGGATCGCGGCGAGCCGCACGCGCGTGTCGGGCGTATCGCCGGCGATGATACGGATCACGAAGCTGTCCTCGCGCGTGATGCCGCCCGTCGTGCGGTCGCGCCATTGGCCGTGTGTGTCCCAGTAGGTCAGGCCGTCGGGAAAACGCGGCGTGACCGTGTCGGCGAGAAACGCCGCGCGCTCCGCATCGGTGACGGAGCCGTGTCCCGCGATGTCGCGCCCGAACAGCAGGTCGGCCTGCAGCATGCGGCTCTCGCCCGGCTGGGTGCAGGCCGGCGCCGTGCCGGCGACGGGCGGGGGCGGTGCCGCGCAACCGGCGAGCAGTGCGATCGCGACGCCGCCGATCATGGGCGCCGCGCGGTGCCACCAGGCAGCGGGGCAGGCGGCTGAAGGCCGCATCTGCCCAATTCGTGTCGATCGACCTCCGCGCGCGCAAAACGCTGCGCGCTCAACCACTTGCGTGCTTGTCCGGCGGGTTATCAACAGGGCTGTCAACATAATCTGGGGATAACCCTAGGTTGGTTCGCTGACGCCCGGCGCGCGATCAGTGCTGGAGTTTCGCGTGCGCGAGATGCATGCCGAGCGTACCCGGGTCGGTATTCGTGCCCGACAGCAGCACGCCGACGCGCTTGCCCTGCAGCGTTTCACGCAGCGGGCCGAGCAGCGCGGCGAGGGCGGCCGCGCATGCCGGTTCGACCGACAGCTTCAGTTGCGAGAACAGGAACAGCATCGCGGCACGCAGCGCGTCGTCGGACACGGTGACGATGCGGTCGACGTGGCGCCGGCACAGCTGGTAGCTGTATTCCTCGGTATGCGGCGCCATCAGCGAATCGGCGATCGTCTGCATCGCGCTCATCTTGATCGTGTGATTGGCCGCGAAGCTGCGGCTCATCGCGTCGGCGCCTTCCGGCTCGACGCCGTACACGTGCACGCGCGGATTCGCGAGCCGCAGCGCGGTCGCCATGCCGGCCGCGAGCCCGCCGCCGCCGATCGGTACGATCACCGCGTCGAGGTCGGGGGTCTGCGTCGCCCATTCGTAGCCGAGCGTCGCGGTGCCGAGGATCGTGTGATAGCCGTTGAACGGATGGATGAAGAAGCGGCCTTCCTCGGCCTCGATCCGGCGCACCAGATCGAACGCCTGCGATGCGCTGCCCGCCAGCACGACTTCCGCGCGGTACTGCTTGCACTGCGCGATGCGCGTCGGGCTCGCGGTGTGGAACATCACGACCTTGGCGCTGCTGCCGAGCCGCATGGCCGCATACGCGACGGCCGCCGCGTGGTTGCCGGCCGACACGCAGGTGACGCCGGCGTTCTTGCGCGCCTCGTCGAGCGCGAGCAGGTGCGTGAACGCGCCGCGCGCCTTGAAGCTGCCGCTCACCTGCAGCAGCTCGAACTTGAAGTTGACGTGCGTGCCCTCGAGGGAAGGCAGGTCGGCGCGTTCGAACACGGGCGTGCGCGCGACCCAGGGCGACAGCGCGAAATGCTGCGCGGCGATTTCGTCGAGCGTCGGGATCGGCTCGCCGTCGATCGTCGTATGGGCCGTGCCCTGTTGTTCAGTCGACATGACGTGGCGGGTGGCGGAGTGGGCCGGCCCGCACACGCGGGCCGGCGTGGCGGGAGGCAGTCAGTGCGCGTCGACCGACATGCTGCGGATGAACTTGCGCAGGAACTGCTCGCAGCCGGCGAGCTGCGCGAGCTCGACATATTCGTTCGGCTTGTGCGCCTGCTCGATGTTGCCGGGCCCGCATACGACGCTCGGGATGCCCGCGCGTTCGAACAGGCCGGCCTCGGTGCCGTATGCGACCTTGCGCTTGTCCTGGTCCGCCGTCAGCGCGCGCACGAGTTGCGTGATCGCGGCCTGTTCGGTTGCGTCGAGGCCGGGCGCCGCGGCGATCTTCGAAAATTCGATCGCGGCATTCGGATGCTCACGAAGCATCTGCGGCAGCAGCGTTTCCCGTGCATACGCTTCGATGCGCGTGAAGATCTGCTCGGGATCGAGCGTCGGCAGGTTGCGGAATTCGAAGTCGAAACGGCACTCGGCCGGCACCGTGTTGATCGCGTTGCCGCCCTGGATCGTGCTCGTCTGCGCGGTCGTGAACGGCACGTCGTACAGCGCGTCGAACGGGCCTTCGGCGCGGAAGCGGTCGGCGATGTCGCGGATGTGGCAGATGAGGCGCGCCGCATACTCGATCGCGTTCAGCCCCTTCGGCGTCAGCGACGAGTGCGCCGCGTGGCCGCGCACGCAGCAGCGGTATGCGTTGATGCCCTTGTGCGCGATGATCGGCCGCATGCTGGTCGGCTCGCCGACGATGCAGCCCGACGGTTGCACGCCGCGCTTGACGAGGTCGGCGATCATCAGCGGCGCGCCGGCGCAGCCGATTTCCTCGTCGTAGGACAGCGCGAAATGGATCGGCTTCGCGAGCTTCGTCGCCTGCATCTCGGGCAGCAGCGCGAGCGCGGTGCCGATGAAACCCTTCATGTCGCAGGTGCCGCGGCCGTACAGGCGGCCGTCGCGGATTTCCGGCGCGAACGGGTTGCTGTCCCATTGCTGGCCGTCGACCGGCACGACGTCGGTATGCCCCGACAGCACGATGCCGCCGTTCGTCGAGCCGTCGTGCGCGGGCACGGTCGCGAACAGGTTCGCCCAGCCTTCGCGTGGATCGTGCGTAATCGTCGAGGCGATGCCTTTCGCGGCGAGCGCGTCGCGCACCGTTTCGATCAGGCCGAGGTTCGGCACGCGGCTCGTCGTGTCCATCGACACCAGTTGCTTGATCCAGGGCAGGCTGACGAGCGACGCGTCGCCTTGGGTGTCGGTGGACGGCGCCGTGGCGTCGAGAGTGGACATGGCAAAACTCCGTCTGATGAATGCGAAAATCATACTCAAAAACGCGCCGGCCCGCCCGCGCCGCGCGCAGTGCGGTGCAGCATCGGCGCGGCCGTCAGGATCGCGTCACGACCCGTCAGCGCGCCGCGGCCACCGCGCCCTGCCTCGGGGCGAGCGCGCGCAGCGTTTCCTTGATCGTCGACACGCGGATCGCGAGGTCGGGCGAGCGCGTCTCGATCCGCAGCTTGTCCTGGCCCGCGAGCTTGATGTGCCGGTGCTTCTGCACCATCTCGATGATCCGCATCGGATCGATCGGCGGATTCGGTTCGAACTGCAGCCCGATCGCGGCCTCGCTCGCGTCGATCTTCACGATGCCGAGCGGCTTCGCGGCGATCCGCAGCCGGTGCGTCTCGACGAGCGCGTGCGCCTGCGGCGGCAGCTTGCCGAAGCGGTCGATCAGTTCTTCCTGGATACCGTCGATCGCGTCGCCGTGCTCGCAGTTCGCGAGCCGCTTGTACAGCGACAGCCGCTCCTGCACGTCCGCGCAGTAGTCGGCCGGCAGGATCGCCGGCGCATGCAGGTTGATTTCCGTCGTCGCGGCGAGCGGGGCGGTGAGGTCGGGCTCCTTGCCGTTCTTCAGCGCCTTCACCGCGTCGTTCAGCATGTCCGTATAGAGCTGGAAGCCGATCTCGTGGATCTCGCCCGACTGCTTGTCGCCGAGGACCTCGCCGGTGCCGCGGATCTCGAGGTCGTGCATCGCGAGATAGAAGCCCGAACCGAGTTCCTCCATCTGCTGGATCGCTTCCAGCCGGCGCTGGGCCTGCTTGGTCAGCGCCTGCGGATCGTGCACGAGCAGGTACGCGTACGCCTGGTGGTGCGAGCGGCCGACGCGGCCGCGCAACTGGTGGAGCTGCGCGAGACCGAACTTGTCCGCGCGATGCATGATGATCGTGTTCGCGCTCGGCACGTCGATGCCGGTCTCGATGATGGTCGTGCACAGCAGCACGTTCGCGCGCTGCGCGACGAAATCGCGCATCACCCGTTCGAGCTCGCGTTCGTGCATCTGGCCGTGCGCGATCACGATGCGTGCCTCGGGCACGAGCGCCTCCAGCATCGCCTTGCGGTTCTCGATCGTCTCGACCTCGTTGTGCAGGAAGTACACCTGGCCGCCGCGCTTCAGCTCGCGCAGCATCGCCTCGCGAATCACGCTTTCTTCCTCGCGGCGCACGAAGGTCTTGATCGCGAGGCGCTTCTGCGGCGCGGTCGCGATGACCGAGAAGTCGCGCAGCCCCTCGAGCGCCATCCCGAGCGTGCGCGGGATCGGCGTCGCGGTGAGCGTCAGCACGTCGACCTCCGCGCGCAGCGCTTTCAGCGCTTCCTTCTGGCGCACGCCGAAGCGGTGTTCCTCGTCGATGATCACGAGGCCGAGGCGCTTGAACTGCACGTCCGACGACAGCAGCTTGTGCGTGCCGATCACGATGTCGACGCTGCCTTCGTTGATCTGCGCGATCGCCGCGTTCACTTCCTTCGTCGTCTTGAAGCGCGACAGCTCGACGATCCGCACCGGCCAGTCCGCGAAGCGGTCGGCGAAGGTCTGCGTGTGCTGCTCGGCGAGCAGCGTGGTCGGCGACAGCAGCGCGACCTGCTTGCCGCCCAGCACCGCGATGAACGCGGCGCGCAGCGCGACCTCGGTCTTGCCGAAGCCGACGTCGCCGCACACGAGGCGGTCCATCGGCTTGCCGCTCGTCATGTCGCCGATCACGGCCGCGATGGCTGCCGCCTGGTCGGGCGTTTCCTCGAAGCCGAAGCTCTCGGCGAACTTCACGTAGTCGCGCGGATCGAGCGAGAACGCGTGGCCTTCGCGGGCCGCGCGGCGCGCATACAGGTTCAGCAGCTCGGCGGCCGTATCGCGGATCTGCTGCGCGGCCTTGCGTTTCGCGCGCTCCCACTGGCCGGAGCCGAGCGCGTGCAGCGGCGCGCTGTCGGGATCGGCGCCGCTGTAGCGCGAGATCACGTGCAATTGCGCGACCGGCACGTAGAGCTTGCTGTCGCCCGAGTATTCGAGATGCAGGAATTCGGTCTCGCCTTCGCCGAGGTCCATCGACACGAGGCCCATGTAGCGGCCGATGCCGTGCTGCGCGTGGACGACCGGGTCGCCGACCTTCAGTTCCGACAGGTCGCGCACCATCGCGTCGACGTTGCTCGCCTGTTCCTGTCGGCGGCGGCCCGCGCGGCGGCCGAGCGCGCCGTACAGCTCGGTCTCGGTGACCACCGCGTAGCCTTCGCCCGGCACCGCGAAGCCGTTCGCGAGCGGCGCGACGCCGAGCGCGAAGCGTTCGTCGCTCTCGAGCCAGCCCGCGAAGTGGTCGTTCGACGCGGGGCGCAGATGGTGTTCGGCGAGCAGTTGCAGGATCGTCTCTCGACGGCCGGCCGATTCGACGGTCAGCAGGACGCGCTTGCCGGACGATTCGACGAACGTGCGCAGCGACGCGAGCGGATCGTCGGCATGGCGATCGACGGAGAGCTGGGGCAGCGCCGTCGCCCAGCCGCCGGCCGGCTGCGCGGGCAGCACGACGCGTGCGAACGGCTTCGCGAACGCGAAGAAATCCTCGTCGGACAGGAACAGGCGCTGCGGTTCGAGGATCGGCCGCTCGCGATCGTGCGCGAGGAACGCGTGACGCTGCTTCGTGTCGGCCGTGAAGCGGCGGATCGACGCCTCGAGATCGCCGGCGAACACGAGGTGCGCATCCTGCGGCAGGTAGTGGAACAGCGTGGCGGTTTCGTCGAAGAACAGCGGCAGGTAATACTCGATGCCGGCCGACGGCACGCCGTTACCGATGTCCTTGTAGATCGGCGCGCGGCTCGGGTCGCCTTCGAACGTCTCGCGCCAGCGGCTGCGGAAGGCCGTGCGCGCGGCTTCGTCGAACGGAAACTCGCGGCCGGGCAGCAGGCGCACGTCGCGCACCGGGTAGAGGCTGCGCTGCGTGTCGGGGTCGAACGCGCGGATCGAGTCGACCTGGTCGTCGAACAGGTCGATCCGGTACGGCAGCGGCGAGCCCATCGGGTACAGGTCGATCAGCGAGCCGCGTACGCAGTATTCGCCGGGCCGCACGACCTGGCTCACGTGCTCGTAGCCGGCCAGCGTGAGCTGCGCCTTCAGCTTCGCCTCGTCGAGCCGCTCGCCCTGCGCGAATGCGAACGTGTACGCGGCCATGAACGACGCGGGCGGCATCCGGTACAGCGCGGTGGTCGCGGGCACGAGCAGGATGTCGCAGCGGCCCTCGCCGAGATCGTGCAGCGTCGCGAGACGCTCCGATACGAGGTCCTGGTGCGGCGAGAACGTGTCGTACGGCAGCGTTTCCCAGTCGGGCAGCAGGCGCACGCGGGCGTCGGGCGAGAAGTAGCGGATTTCCTGCGAGAGCCGCTGCGCATCGACCGCGTTCGCGCAGATCACCGCGAGGAGCGGCACGTCCTGGCGGTTGTCGGCGAGATAACGGGCGATGGCGAGCGCGTCGGCGGAACCATGCGCGCCGTCGAAGGCGAAACGCTGGCCGGACTTGACGCGGGCAATGGGCGAGGCGGACGGGGTGGAAGCGTTATCTGGCATAGGGACGACAGGGGTGGCGTGCACGGGCGCATCGCGGTGCGCCGGTCGAGACGAAAGACCTATTATAAAATCCGCTTCTCGATTTCATCTTTCCGGCGTTTCCCTTCGTGACTCCCCGACTTTTCGCCCTGATTCCCTGTGCCGGCACGGGCAGCCGTTCCGGTTCGGCCGTGCCGAAGCAATACCGCACGCTGGCCGGCCGCGCGCTGCTGCACTACACGCTCGCCGCGTTCGACGCGTGCAGCGAATTCGCGCAGACGCTCGTCGTCCTCGCGCCCGACGATTCCCATTTCGACGCGCGCCGCTTCGCGGGCCTGCGCTTCGCGGTGCGCCGCTGCGGCGGCGGCTCGCGCCAGGCGTCGGTGCTGAACGGGCTGCTCGGGCTGGCCGAATTCGGCGCGACCGACCAGGACTGGGTGCTGGTGCACGACGCCGCGCGCCCGGGCATCACGCCGGAGCTGATCCGCACGCTCGTCGCGACGCTGAAGGACGATCCGGTCGGCGGCATCGTCGCGCTGCCGGTTGCCGATACGCTCAAGCGCGTGCCGGCCGGCGGCGACGCGATCGCGCGCACCGAGTCGCGCGACGCGCTGTGGCAGGCGCAGACGCCGCAGATGTTCCGCATCGGCATGCTGCGCGAGGCGATCCTGCGCGCGCAGCGCGAAGGGCACGACCTGACCGACGAAGCGAGCGCGATCGAATGGGCCGGCCATACGCCGCGCGTCGTGCAGGGCAGCCTGCGCAATTTCAAGGTCACGTACCCGGAGGATTTCGCGCTCGCGGAAGCGATCCTCGCGCGCCCCGCGAACGCCTCCTGACTTTCACCCCCTCTCAATCGGAACACGCATGGATTTCAGAATCGGACAAGGCTACGACGTGCACCAGCTCGTCGAGGGGCGCCCCCTCATCATCGGCGGCGTGACGATTCCGTACGAACGCGGCCTGCTCGGCCACTCGGACGCGGACGTGCTGCTGCACGCGATCACCGACGCGCTGTTCGGCGCGGCGGCGCTCGGCGACATCGGCCGCCATTTCTCCGACACGGACGCGGCATTCAAGGGCGCCGACAGCCGCGTGCTGCTGCGCGAGTGCGCGGCCCGCATCAAGGCGGCCGGCTTCACGATCCAGAACGTCGACAGCACCGTGATCGCCCAGGCACCGAAGCTGGCACCGCATATCGACGGGATGCGCACGAACATCGCGGCCGATCTCGGGCTGCCGCTCGATCGCGTGAACGTGAAGGCGAAGACGAACGAAAAGCTCGGTTATCTCGGCCGCGGCGAAGGGATCGAGGCGCAGGCCGCCGCGCTGCTGGTGAAGCAGGGCGGCTGACGGGGGCCGGCGGCATCGCGCGGTTCGCCCCGCGCGATGCCGCGGCAATGAAAAATGCCACGCGTCGGCGTGGCATTTTCGTTTGAAGCCGGCGCCGCGCCCGGCATTGCTGCCGGCGCGGAACGCAACCGCTTATTCGCCTTCGGCGGCGATCACCTGCGCGGCGGCGTTGATCACCGATGCGATACGGCCGACGTCGCGCAGCTGCGTGACGGTCATCCCTTGCTCGTTCTTCAGCAACGCATAGTGCGACTTCACGCAGAAGTGGCACTTGCCGACGATCGACGCGGCGAGCGCGTACATCTCGAACTTGCGCTTGTCGACGCCGCCGTGCGTCGCGTACGCGCCCATCCGCAGTTCGGCACGTTGCGTCTTCAGGTCGGCGTCGTCGGCCATCTCGACATACGGATACCAGGTGTTGTTCATCCCCATCAGCGCGGCCGCCGTCAGCACGGCATTCGTCTCTTCGGGCGACAGGACGCCGGCTTCGCGGATCGTCTTGATGAGTACCGTGCTCTTCGCCGCGATCGCCGCCGCCAGCGCGACACCGACCGCGTCGGTGCCTTCGAGCGACGAGCGCGAGATCGTGCCGTCGAGGTTCAGGCGAATGTCCTTCGCGTAGTCGGGAATACGTGCCTTAATCGAATCGATGAATTCCATTGATATCTCCTATGGGTTGGCCGTTAAAAAAGCCCGCAGGCAGGACGTGCGCCGCGGGCTTCGTGCATCGATGCGCTTACAGCGTTGCGCCGCCGACTGCACGGTTGCACGGGCAGAGTTCGTCCGTTTGCAGGCCGTCCAGAATCCGCAGGACTTCTTCCGGGCTGCGGCCGACGTTCAGGTTGTTCACCGAAACGTGCTGGATCGTGTTGTCCGGATCGACGATGAACGTTGCACGCAGGGCCACGCCGGCTTCCTTGTCGCGCACGCCGAGCTGGTCGATCAGCTCGCCCTTGACGTCGCCGAACGAGTAGTGGTTCAGCTTGTCGAGGTCCTTGTGCTCACGGCGCCATGCGAGCTTGACGAATTCGTTGTCCGAGCTGCCGCCCAGCAGGACGGCATCGCGCTCTTCGAACTGCTTCGTGAGCTTCGCGAATTCGACGATTTCCGTCGGGCACACGAACGTGAAGTCCTTCGGGTAGAAGTAGATGATCTTCCACTTGCCCGGGAACGACGCTTCGGTGACGGTCTCGAATGCCGACTGGCCGTTTTCTTCGTGGTTGTTGAAGCCCGGCTTCGCGGCCACGACGGTGAAAGCTTCGAGTTTATCGCCAACGGTTTTCATGCGGATACTCCTGTATGAGTTGGGAAGAAGACTGAGTCAAGCTACCTCGGTGCTGCAACGATGGTGTGACAGCATGGGCGAGACTGTAACACTATTAGTAAGGCGCTTCAATAGATTTTGACTAACGCCATCCATAGTTTTTTTCAACCGGATCGATAGTGTGAAGGGCGGCAGGCGTACGCGAGCGCGTCACGCCGTCGCACGTGCCTTGCCGGCGCCGGGGAATTCGAGCGTGACTTCGAGGCCCGCGTCGGGGCTGCGGTTGCGCAGGCGCAGCGCACCGCGATAGCGGCCGACGAGGCGCAGCACGATCGCCATCCCGAGCCCCGTGCCGTCCGCCTTGGTGCGCGCCGTGTCGACGCGATAGAACGGCCGCATCACGAGCGGCAGCTGGTCCTCGGGGATGCCGGGGCCCTCGTCGCTCACCGACAGCTCGACGCGCGCGTGCGTCACGCGCGTCTCGAGCGTGATGCGCGACACGCCGTCGTCGCGGCTCTGACCGTATTTGCGCGCGTTTTCGACGAGGTTGCCGATCACGCGGCGCATGTCGGTCTCGTCAGCTTCGATCACGGCGTTCGGCGCGAGCCGCGTGCGGATCTCGACGCCGTCCTCGCCCGACACACGCGCGGCGACTTCGTGCGCGATCGAGGAGAGGTCGACCGGCTCCGGCTTGCGCTGGGTCGGACGCGCGTAGTCGATGAAGGCCGCGATGATGCGATCCATTTGCTCGATGTCGTCGACCATCGCGTCCTTGGTCGCCTGATCGGACGGGCTCATCTCGGTCTCGAGCCGCAGCCGCGCGAGCGGCGTGCGCAGGTCGTGCGAGATGCCCGCGAGCATCAGCGCGCGATCGGCCTCGAGCTGCTCGAGGTCGCGCACCATCTGGTTGAAGCTGCGGTTGGTGTCGGCCGCGACGCCCATCCCGCGCTCGGGCAGCGGGTCGGGCGCCTGCCCCGAGCCGACCTGGCGCGCGACGAGCGCGAGCCGCGAGAACGGCCGGTTCACGAGGCTGGTGATGAACGCGGAGCCGAACAGCGACAGCGCGAGCGCGAACAGCCCCCAGCCGGCCCACTGCAGGCCCGTGACGTTGTCGAGCTGGTCGCGGTCGAGCGCGACCCAGTAATCGTCGTCGTCGATCTTGAAGCTGATCCACACGCCGGGAATGTCGTTGACCGACTGCGCGATCACGGTATCGTCGCCGAGGCGGCTGCGGATGTCGTGCTCGATCAGGCGGTTCAGCGATTCGTCGGGCTGCAGCTTGAACTTGTCGGTCTTTTCGCGCGGGTACACGCGCACGCCCTCGTTGCTCTCGAGATCCTGCAGCAGCGCGCGCCGCAGGTCGGGATCGGAATAGAGCAGGGCGGTGCGCGTGAGCTTCACGACCGCGACGAGCTGGAGAGCCACGCGCTGCGCGCGCGGCTCGCGCTCGATCACACGAAAGCTCTGGAACCACGCGGCGAGACTGACCGAGATCAGCAGCGCGATCAGCAGGAAAGTGCGCCAGAACAGCCCGCCGAACGCGAGCTGCAGGAGGCGCCGGTCGATACGCATGGGACGGGCCGTGGGCGGGCGAAACCGGAAAGGAAAAAGATCAGGCGGCGCCGTCCGGGATGAACACGTAGCCGAGGCCCCAGACGGTCTGGATGAAACGCGGGCTGCCCGGATCCGGTTCGATCAGCTTGCGCAGGCGCGAAATCTGCACGTCGAGGCTGCGGTCGAACACTTCGTATTCACGGCCGCGCGCGAGTTCCATCAGCTTCTCGCGCGACAGCGGCTGGCGCGGATGGCGCGCGAATACCTTCAGCACCGAGAATTCGCCGGTCGTCAGTGGAATTTCCTGGCCGGATTTCGTCAGTGTGCGGGTTGCGAGGTTCAGCGAGAACTCGCCGAACTCGAACACCTCAGTGGTTTCCGACGGTGCGCCCGGCAGCTCGGCCGGCGCCTGGCGGCGCAGCACCGCATGAATGCGCGCGACGAGCTCGCGCGGGTTGAACGGCTTCGGCAGGTAATCGTCGGCGCCCATCTCGAGGCCGACGATGCGATCGACGTCCTCGCCCTTCGCGGTGAGCATGATGATCGGCGTGCGGTCGTTGCTGCCGCGCAGGCGGCGACAGATCGACAGGCCGTCTTCGCCCGGGAGCATCAGGTCGAGCACGAGCAGGTCGAAACGCTCGCGGACCCAGAGCTTGTTCATTGCGGTTGCGTTTTCGGCGACGTAGACATTGAAACCCTGCTCGCCGAGATAGCGGCGCAGCAGATCGCGCAGGCGCGGGTCGTCGTCGACGACGAGAATCTTGGAGGGGTTTTTCGTTTCCATGATCGGCATCTTATCGCGAATGGGAATTGACGCATGGCCACGTATTTTCGTGCGTTACAGTCGGTTACAAAATTTACCCGTAGTGTCGCGCCGAGTAAAGGCAGGCTATATAGATTCCTTTACTCGAAGCCGAAATTCGGTAGATACTCCCCTGCACTCCATCATTCATCTTTGCACACCCGAATTCCGCAGGGTTTTTCAAGTACCAGAGGTAACCGGTTGCCGCGTGACGAAGGGAACAAATCGACCAAAGAAGCGAGGACGGTCATGCGATCTGCCCGGATTGCACTGATGCTGACGATCGCGCTCGCCGGTCCGTATGCGTCGAACTTCGCGTATGCGCAGCGCCCCGAGCAGGGCGCATCGTCGCGCAAGCTGCCGCGCGGCAAAGCGCCGCAGTCCGATCGTACCGCCGAGATGACGGTCCGTTCCGCCGTGCCTCCCGATCTCGAACAGCGCCGCCGCGACGGGCACATGACGCCCGAGGAGCGCCACCTTTTGCGCCAGCACATCGAGGACGCCGTTCGCGAGCTGTACAAGCGCTGACGCGCCGTCTTTCGCCCTGCACGGATGACACCGCGATACATCGCGCGGAAAAGATTCGTAGCAATTTTTCCGTCAACTTTCGCCTGTCGATTGCCGTTGTACCGGCATCCGCACCGCCGGTGCGCACCGGGAGTCCATGACGATGAAAGCGAACGCTGCCGCACCGGCGCCGTCGCCCGCCATGCAGTCGCCGCTCGACGCCGACGATGCATTGTTTTTCCTGAGCCGTACCGGTTTTTCTCCCGCCCCCGCCGATGTCGCGCGCATCGTCGGCATGACGCGCGCGCAGGTCGTGGCCGACACGCTCGGCAGTGTTCGGCGCGAGCCCGTCACGACTTGGCCGGACTGGATCGCCGAGTTGCCGCCGACTCGCGCGCAACGCCAGGCGCTGACCCCCGACATGCGGCGCGACGAGCAGCGCGAGCGCAATGTCCGCTACGATGCGCTGCGCGCGGCCTGGGTCAACGAGATGATCGTCACGCCGTCGCCGCTGACCGAGCGCATGACGCTGTTCTGGCACGGGCACTTCACGTCGGGGCAGGACAAGGTGCCTTACCCGCAGACGATGGCCGCGCAGAACGCGCTGTTTCGCCGCGAGGCGCTCGGCAATTTCGGCGTGCTGCTGCACGCGGTCGCGAAGGATCCGGCGATGCTTCAGTATCTCGACGGCGCGAGCAATCGCAAGGGCCGCCCGAACGAGAACTTCGCACGCGAGGTGATGGAGCTGTTCACGCTCGGCGAAGGGCATTACACGCAATACGACGTGACCGAAGCCGCGCGCGCGATGACGGGCTGGACGGTCGATCCCGACACGCTGCGCTTCGAGGTTCGGCCGGAATGGCACGATGCGGGCGACAAGACGATCCTCGGCGAAACCGGGCCGTTCGATGGCGACGGCTTTCTCGACATCCTGCTGAAGCAGCCCGGCACCGCGCGCTTCATCGCCGGCAAGCTGTGGCGCGAGTTCGTGTCGGATACGCCCGATCCGGGCGCGCTCGATGCGGTGGCCGAGCGGTTTCGCTCGAGCGGCTACGACATTCGCGCGGCGCTCGCCGCGCTGTGGTCGACCGACGCCTTCTGGGATCCGCGCAATCGCGGCGTGCTCGTCAAGTCGCCGGCGGAATTCGTCGTCGGCTCGGTACGGCTGTTCGACGTTGCGTACGGCGATCCGCAGATGCTTGCCAACACCGTGCGCACGCTCGGGCAGAACCTGTTCTATCCGCCGAACGTGAAGGGCTGGCCGGGCGGCGCGCTGTGGATCAACAGCACCACGCTGCTTGCGCGCAAGCAGTTCGTCGAGCAACTGTTCCGCGCGACCGAGACGGCCGGCATGCACCCGCCGGCGCGTGCGATGGTGCCGCCGCCGAATGTCCGCGCGCACGCGATGCCGGTGGTCGATGCGGCGTCCGCCGCCGGCATGCGCGCGGCGCCTGCCAGGCCCGCGCGCGGCGGCCTGCGTTTCGACCTCGAATGCTGGCTCGCGCAATATCGCGCGCGGCCGCAGGCGATCGCGGGCTTGTCGACCGAGCTTCAGTTGCAGCACGCGGTGCTGCAGCTTTCGCCGGTCGCGGCGATCGACACGGATTCGACCGGCAGCGCGTATCTCGAGGCGCTGCTGATGGATCCGGCCTATCAACTGAAATGATTCGAACGACGATGAAGCGGGGAGCCGGTGCGGCAAAGGTGCCGGGCGGCGAACCAAAGGATGCGCGATGAACCGACGTGATTTTCTCACGCTGACGGGCGCCGCAGCCGCAGCCGGCGTGTCGCTGTGGCAGGCGCCCGCGATGGCTGCGACCGGACGTCAGCCGGCGGCAGGGTATGCGAACGTGCTGATCCTCGTCGAGCTGAAGGGCGGCAACGATGGCCTCAACACGGTGGTGCCGTATGCCGATCCGCTGTATTACCAGTTCCGGCGCAGCATCGGCATCAAGCGCGAGCAGGTGCTGCAACTCGACGCGCACACGGGGCTGCATCCGTCGCTCGCGCCGCTGATGCCGCTGTGGCGTGACGGGCAGGTCGCGGTCGTGCAGGGCGTCGGTTATCCGCAGCCGAACCTGTCGCATTTCCGCTCGATCGAGATCTGGGATACCGCGTCACGCTCCGACCAGTACCTGCACGAAGGCTGGCTCACGCGGACGTTCGCGCAGGCGCCGGTGCCGCCCGGGTTCGCGGCGGACGGCGTCGTGCTCGGCAGCGCCGAGATGGGGCCGCTCGCGAACGGCGCGCGCGCGATCGCGCTCGTCAATCCCGCGCAGTTCATCCGTGCGGCCCGCCTCGCCGAGCCGTCGTCGCTGCGCGAGCAGAACCCCGCGCTCGCTCACATCATCGACGTCGAGAACGACATCGTGAAGGCCGCCGACCGGCTGCGCCCGCGCGGCGGGATGCGCGAATTCCGGACGGCGTTTCCGGCCGGCGCGTTCGGCACGTCGGTGAAGACCGCGATGCAGGTGCTGGCCGCGTGCGAAGCGTCCGGGCCCGGCGCGCAGGATGGTGTCGCGGTGCTGCGCCTGACGCTCAACGGCTTCGACACACACCAGAACCAGCCGGGGCAGCAGGCCGCGCTGCTCAAGCAGTTCGCGGAAGGGATGAGCGCGATGCGCGGCGCATTGATCGAACTCGGGCGCTGGAACCAGACGCTCGTGATGACATATGCGGAATTCGGGCGGCGCGTGCGGGAGAACCAGAGCAACGGCACCGATCACGGCACGGCCGCGCCGCATTTCGTGATGGGCGGTCGCGTGGCCGGCGGGCTGTACGGCGCACCGCCGGCGCTCGGGCGGCTCGACGGCAACGGCAACCTGCCGGTCGCGGTCGATTTCCGCCAGCTTTATGCGACCGTGCTCGGGCCGTGGTGGGGGCTCGATGCGACGCGCGTGCTGCAGCAGCGCTTCGACACGCTGCCGTTGTTGAAGGCGTGATGCGTCGTGACGTTCAGCGGCGGCGCGCGGCGCGCCACGCGATCCACAGCTTGCGGATCGGCGTCAGCGCAATGCGCTGATGTAGCACCTGGTAGTCGTCGCGCTCGATTTCGTCGAGCAGCGCGCCGGCCAGTGCGATCTGCGCGCGCAGCGTGCGCTGTGCGCGGCGCCCGGATGCGGGGATCGCCGCTTCGGCGGCCGCAAGCGCTTCGCGCGCCCGTGCCGTCTGGAATTGCAGCAGCTCGGTGAACGCGGGGCTGTAGCGACGGTTCAGCAGGTCGGCCGCCGTCACGTTGTAGCGCTGCAGTTCGTCGATCGGCAGGTAGATGCGGCCGTGGCGCGCGTCGTTGCCGAGTTCCTGCACGAACTGCGCGAGCATCAGCGCGCGGCCGGCGTCCGCGGCCCACGGCTGCGGGTCGGCCGGGTTCGCCGAACTGGCGCGCGCGACCAGCGACGCGAAGGTGCCGCCGACCTGCGCGATGTAGCGCTGCAGATTCGCGAAATCGAGGTAGCGCGCCTGTTCGAGATCCATCCCGTAGCCGTTGACGAGCGTGCGCAACGCGTCGGCTTCGGCGGCGATCGCGGGGTGATGCTGCGCGAGCGCCTTCGTGACCGGATGCGACGGCTGTCCGTCGGCCAGCGCCGCGAGTTCCTTGTGCCACCACGCGAGCTTCGTGTGTCCGACGGTCGGGTCGCTGGTTTCCTTGACGGTTTCCTCGAGTTCGCGGCGCAGCGCGAACAGCGCGGTCAGGCGCGGTTGCGTGGCGAGCGGCGCCTGACGCAACGCGTAGTAGACGCTGGAGCCCGCAGGGGCGGCCTTTTGCTGACAGTAGTCGTCGAAGTTCACGGGCGGAATCGTGTGGGGGCGGGTTCGGGGGACGCGCGGCGGCGCGGTGCCGAAACGTCGAGCGCGGCATTCTAGCACCGCCGCACGACGGGTGCCGGCGGGGCGAGACAACGCCGCCCGGATCGGGTAGAATCTCGCGCTCGCCTGATCGGGCGTGCCGGCTCGAGGCCGGCGCGATGTCCCGGGCGCGCGGCAAACGCATCTTGCGTGCCGCGTAGTCAGGCGACAGAAAATGCGCGTGAGTGGCGAAATTGGTAGACGCACCAGGTTTAGGTCCTGACGCCCGCAAGGGTGTGCCGGTTCGAGTCCGGCCTCACGCACCAGAAGTCGAACATGCACTCGTCGGGGTGCTGTTCCCAAAAAAGCGCTGCCGGTCGGCTGACCGGCAGCGCTTTTTTGTTGATGCCAGTCTTGTTCGCGGACGTGCAGCCGTACGAGGAGCGCACCCTCAAATTCGGCCGCATGTAATATCGTCAGCGCGATCGAATACGAGAAGTACGAGAACACCGAGGGGCCACCGATGAAAAACACCGTACGCATTCCGATTTCCGTTCTGGCGCTGATGCTGGCCGCGCCGGCTTTTGCCAATACACCTGCCGACAACGTCGCATGGAGCGCCAGACCGGTGCACGCGGCTGCATCGACGTCGGCGTGCTCTGCGTACTCGGGGCGGGTGATGGCGGGCGGCGAGTCGCTGTCGACCGAAAACGTGCTGAAAGCGCTCGGCACGTCGCTGGCCGGCGCCGTGCTGGGCGCCGTCACCGGGGGGTATCAGGGCGCGGTCTCCAATCCGTGCCCGCGTCCCGGCCTGTGACCGGCGCGCAGGCGAGTCGAGGGGCTCGCCGCGTCATCCAGAACAAGCCCGACGAAGCGCCGCGCGTCACCCGACTCGCGGCGCTTCGCCGTTTCAGGCGCGTCTATTCCCAGAAACTCCGGATCGCAACCGCCACGATCACCGGCACCGAAAAAACCAGCGGGATCGCGAAATACTGCGCCTCGCGATCGACGATCCAGCTATAGATCACCCACGCCGCGCCGAGCGCGAACGTGATGAGGCCGACCGTCACGGCGGCGATGTTCAGGGCCAGTTTCGAAGGCTGGCGGCGCGTCTTGGCATCGTCATTGTTGTCGCGCGGGGACGATTTCATCGGAAGAGTACGGCTTCGGGCCGGAACGGGAATAAAGGCACAGGAGACCCCATCCGCTCCGATCGCGCAAGAGGGCCGCCGCCGGCCGCCCTCCGTCGCGTTCGTCAGCGCGCATTACAACCCGAACGACGCCGCCAGCTCGTCGAGCAGTCCGCGCTGGAACGCGACGAACCGTTCGCCCGGCTGCTGCGCGATCGCGAGGTCGAGCATCGGATCGGCGACGTCGGTACGAATGCCGGCCAGTTCCTCGACGATCGCGAGTCCGCAGAACGGTACGTACGCCTCCGAATAGCCGCCTTCGTGAACGATCACGAGCCGCCCGCCGCAATGGCGCTGCGCGGCATCCTTCACCGCACGCGTCATGAACCGGTAGCTGTCGGTATGCAACTGCATGCGCGCGAGCGGATCGACCGCGCTCGCGTCGAGGCCGCTGGCGATGACGATCAGCTCGGGCCGGAAACGCGCCAGCGCCGGCAGCACGATCCGCTCGAACGCGTACCGATAGGCATCGTCGCCGCTGCCCGCGAGCAGCGGCACGTTCAGGTTCGCGCCGACCCCCGCGCCTTCGCCGCGATCGTCCGCGCCGCTGTAGCCGGGCGGGAAGCAGCGGTCCTGGTGCAGCGAGATCGTCAGCGTGTCCGGATCGTCGTAGTAGATCGACTGCGTGCCGTTGCCGTGATGCACGTCCCAGTCGATCACCGCGACGCGCTCGATGCCGTGTTTCGCGCGGGCGGCCTCGATAGCGATCGGGATGTTCGCCAGCATGCAGAAGCCCATCGGGCGATCGCGCAGGCAGTGGTGACCGGGCGGCCGCGACAGCGAGAACGCGTTGGCCGCGCGCTCGCCGACGACCGTATCGACGGCCGCGATCGCAAGGCCGGCAGACAGCGCGGCGATCTCGTAGCTCCCTTTGCCGAACGGCGCGAGATCGCCGAGGTCGCCGCCGTTCGCGTCGCTGAGTGCACGGAACGCGTCGAGATAGTGCGCGGGATGAATGCGCAGCAGGTCGGCGGTCGTTGCCGGTTCGGCGCCGCGCAGGTCGAGCTGCGCGGCCAGGCCCGAGGCCTGCACGAGCGACAGGAAACGGCGCTTCGAATCGGGCGATTCCGCGTAGCCCGCGCTCGACGGCGGCTGGACCCAGCCGCCGACCGGGAAGAAGAGCGCATGCGTGCCGCCGGTGTGCCAGAAAGTGCGTTCGTCGGTAAAAAAGGCAGTGCGATTCATGGATGTGCGAGACCTGTCACGGTTGGGAGGAAACGGAGGCGTGCGTGCGGCGATCGATGTGGCGCAGCGCGGCGAAAGACACGATCGCGACGGCCGTCGCGGCCGTGAACAGCGCGTGCATCGTGCCGCCGGCGTCGAGCATCAGCCCGGCGAGCAACGGGCCGGCAGCGAGGCCGGCGCCGATCACGAAATTGAGCGTGGCCACGAGGCGCCCCGACGTGTCGATCTGCGCGACGGTCGCGAGGATGAACGGCAGGACGAATGTCCACGCGAACTTGAACGCGAAGATCGCCGCGCTGTAACCGCCGGCTTGCCGCACCACGGCGAGCGCGACGAGCGAGGCCGCCAGCAGCGCGTAACCGGCCGTCAGCATGGCGCGCCGCGCGAGCCGGCCGCCCGCGCACGACGCGAGCGCCGCGCCGGCGATGCCCATCACGCTCGCGATCGCGAGTACGTTGCCGGTCGACTGCGGATCGAGCCCGGCTTCGGCCGCGGCCCGGCTCGCGAACGTCCACACGCTGCCGATCGCGAGATAGAACGTCAGCACTGCGCCGATCGCGAGCACGATCAAGCCTTGCGGCGTCCGTGCCGCCGCGCCGCGCGCGTGTTGCGCAGGCGCGGTTCGCGCGCCCAGCGATGACGGGAAGCCGCGCGACAGCGGCGCGGCGAGCAGCGCGAGCCCGGCGAGCGCGACGTACAGCGCGCGCAGCCCGAATGCCGCGAATACATGCGGCAGCACGAACAGGCCGATCGCGCCCGCGATCAACTGGCCGACGACCCACAGGCCGTACACGCGGTCGCTGTTCTCGCTCGTTGCGGCGCTCGTCATGCAGAGCACCATCAGCGAACCGCCGCCGAGCGCGGTCACGGCGCGCAGTGCGAGCAGCGCGACGAAGCCCGGCATCCACAGCGCGGTCAGCAGGTTGCCCGCGCCGAACAGCGCGATGGCGAACGCGGCCACGCGGCGTGCGTCGATGCGACCGAGCCACAGGTACGACGGCACGGTCGCGAGGCTGAAGGCGCCGAGTTCGACGAAGAAGTAGGTGCCGATCTGCGAGGCGGACAGCCCGAGCTGCGTCGCGAGCTGGCCGGCGACGGCGGGTGCCACGAGCAGCAGCAGCGGCGTGATGGCCGCGAACACGACGAGCGCGACGAGCGTCGAGCGCGCGAAGGCCGATGTGCGGCCGTCGGGCGGGAGGGCGGCATCCGGGGACAGGGTTTTCATGGCGGGATCTCGTGTGGGGAATCAGAACAGGTGGTACATGCCGACCATCGCGCCGAACTGCGATGCGCCGGCGAGCGGCGTCGGGTCGTATTCGTAGACGGTCTGCGAACTCTGGCCGCTGTTGCGCGCATAGCCGAGGTTCACGTAGGCGACGGTGCGTTTCGACAGCGCATACGTGGTGCTCGCGATGAACAGCGTCGGGTGGCCGATGGCCGGCGCGCGCGAGTCGGTGTGGTAGACGCCGGCGTTCAGGCCGATCCCGTTCGGTGTCAGGTAGCGCGCACCGCCCCAGACGATCGTGCGCGCGGCGTCGAGGTCGCCGGTCAGGCGTTCGACACCTGCATAGACGGTGAGCGGCAGCGCGGCGAACGCATAGCGTGCGGCGAGCGTGCCGAGTTCGCGGCGGCGCGCCGACGTGTCGTCGGCCGCCGATACCTCGCCGTGTGCCTGATGCAGCACCGCGCTGACCGACAGGCCGTTGCTCGTGTACTGGCCGCCGAGTTCGAGCACGCGTCCGGCGCGCGTATTGCCGGCGACGCCGGACGTCGCGGCAAGCGCCTCGACGTCGAAGCCGGCGAAGGTCGGCGACTGGTACTTGACGGAGTGGTCGATGAAGTTCGCGTTCATCGGCACGATGACGCCCTGGCCGCTGTACGACGCGTACCAGAGCGGGTCGTAGAACAGCGTCTTGTCGAACAGCACGCTGAACTGACGGCCGAGCGTGACGGTGCCCGCGGGCCCGGCGACGCCGACGTACGCGCCGCGGAAGAACGCGTATCCGGGCGCGGTTGCGGTGCCGTCGTTGAGGTTGAGGCCCTGTTCGAGCTTGAACAGCGCACGCCAGCCGCCGCCGAGATCCTCGTTGCCCTTCAGCCCGACCTGAGAAGGCAGGATGCCGTAGTTCTGCAACTGCACGGCCGAACGGCGCCCGTCGGCATGCGTCAGGTATTGCACGCCGGCATCGAGCGCGCCGTACAGCGTGAGGGTCGACTGCGCATGCGCGCCGGCGCCGCACGCGGCAAGCGTCGCGACGGCCGCGGCCGTGCGGATGAAGCGGGGTTTCGTCACGTGGGGTTCTCCATGCCGTCCTGCATCGGTTTGTCGTTGGTGTTGTCGCGACGCAGTGTCCGCAGCGGGAAAACCTTCGAACAGTCGTACAGATGAACGGTGCGGAAAACCCGAGGTGCGCGGCATGGTCGCGACGCGCTGGCGTCGCGCGGCGTGCTGCGGAGCAGCAACGTGCCGCGCACCGTTCAAATGGATGGGGCTGGCGCCGGTTCCGGCACCGGGGCCTGTCAAAAAAGCCGGTCGCTATAATCGGCCGGTGTCGTTGCGCACGTCAGCAGCCCGATCGGGCAGGGGAGCGGAAGGTGAGGATCACGACGGATATCGGGCAGGATCTCGAAGCGCTGCGTGACGTGCCGGCAGCCATCGTGCTCGACGACTTCGCCTGGCCGCCGCTGCCGTCCCGGCGTGCGGATTTCGACGGCGTCACGCGCGGCGACGCATCGCAGCGCGAGCTCGGGTTGATGCTGCTCGACCTGTACGCGGTTGCCGCGCGGTCCGGCATCGGCGAATTCGAATACCGCTTCTTTTCGCTGCTGCAGGCGCTCATTCCGTTCGACGCCGCGTGGACAGGCGTCGCGACGCATGTGCCGACCGGCCCGGTGATGCACAACAGCTTCCTGTACCGTCTGCCGCACGCGTTCTTCAGCGACTGGAAGCGCGTGCGCGATTGCGACCCGCTCGCGCACCGCACGCTGCGCGGCGCACACGGCCACGCGGTGCGGCTGTCGGTCGTCGAGCCGGGGCTCGATGCACGGTTTCGCGACTGGTGCGTGAAGTACGGGCTCGCGCAACTGATGTGCGTGTGCACGCTCGATCGCCGTTTCGGCCTGACGACGTTCATGTCGATCTACCGTCAGGGCCTGAACCGTCCGTTCAGCGATGACGATGCACGCCGTTTCGAGGAAGTGATTCCGCATCTCGCGGCGGCGCTGACGATCAATCGCGCCGCGCAGCTCACGCGCGAGCGCGGCGATGCGGTCGCGCCGGCCGCTCGCGCGTTGTGCGACAACTTCGGTGTGCTGCATCACGCCGATCATGGTTTCGACGACGTGCTGCGCACCGAATGGCCGGCATGGGCCGGTGCACGCGTGCCGGAGCCGCTCGTTGCGCACCTGCGGCGCCAGCCGGGCCAGCCGTTCGTCGGCGATGCGTTGCGGATCCAGTGCGTGCCGGTTGCGGGGCTGTTCCAGATCGAGGCGCGGCCGCGCTCGCTGCTCGACCGCCTGAGCCCGCGCGAGCTCGCGGCGATCCGCTATTACGGCGCCGGGCGCTCGCACAAGGAAGTCGCGCAACAGATGGCGATTTCGCCGACGACCGTGCGCCACTACCTGCGCTGCGCGTACCGCAAGCTCGGCATGCACGACAAGAGCCAGATCGCCGGCGTGCTCGGCGCGACGGGCGGCGCGGCCGACGACGAACCGGTGGAAGCCGGCGGCGAGCCGCGCTGACGCATGCGAACGCCGTGCGTCGAACGGGGCGCGTGAATGGTTGTGCCCGCAACCATTGAGCGTTATGCTCGTCCGCTTCCAGGAGACGGAATTTCATCATGAACGACACGAATTCAGGGTCGGTGCGTGCCGCGGTGGTCGGGGTCGGCGCGATCGGCGGATTGCTCGCGGCCGCGTTGTCGCGGGCCGGGATGACCGTGAGCGCGTACGCGCGCGGCGCGACGCTCGACGCGCTGAACGCGCACGGCGTGCGCGTGATCGACGAGGCGGGCACATCGTCGTCGGTTCCGGTGCGAGCGAGTGACGATGCGGCCGCGCTCGGCGTGCAGGACTACGTGGTGATCGCGCTGAAGGCACAGGCACTGCCGGCATTGGCCGCGCGCATCGCGCCGCTGGTCGGGCCGGACACCGTGATCGTCGCGGCGATGAACGGGCTGCCGTGGTGGTTCACGCACGGGCTCGAAGGGGCGCTCGACGGCGTGCCGCTCGACGCGGTCGACCCGGCCGGCGCGGTGTCGGCAGCGTTGCCGCCCGCACAGGCGATCGGGTGCGTCGTCCATTTGTCGTCGAGTACCGACGCGCCGGGCGTCGTGCGGCGCGGGCGCGGCAACCGGCTGATCGTCGGGGCGCCCGATGCGCGGCTCGATACGGCCGCTGCCCGGTTTGCCGCGGCGCTCGCGGCGGGCGGTTTCGACGTCGAGTCGACGCCGGCGATCCGGGCCGAGATCTGGACGAAGCTGTGGGGCAACATGAACATGAATCCGCTGAGCGCGCTGACGGGGTCGACGGCCGAGCAGCTGCTCGACGATCCGTTCACGCAGGGTCTCGCGCTGCGGATGATGGAGGAGGCGGCCGCGATCGGTGCGAAGCTCGGCCTGTCGACGGGGATGAGCGGGCCCGAGCGGATCGCGGTCACGCGCAAGCTCGGTGCGTTCAAGACGTCGATGCTGCAGGATTTCGAGGCGGGCCGCGCGCTCGAGATCGGGCCGATCCTCGGTGTGTTTCCCGAGCTCGGGCGCAAGCTCGACGTGCCGACTCCGTATTGCGACGCGGTGCTCGGGCTGCTGCGCCAGCGGGCGACGAACAGCGGGCTATAAGCGCGGGCGGGGCCGCTGCATGCGCGATGCCGGCGAGGTGGCGCGCTGCAATCCGGTTGCCGCGCGCAGCGCATCACGCAAAGCGGGCCGCCCGCGTCGCTGGTGTGGCGACCGGGGCGGCCCGTCGAATTCATCGGATCAATACTGCGGGCGTCGTGCCCGCGTGCCGGTCAGTCGTCCCGCTCGATCGCGTGCGCGACGACCTTGTCGAGCAGCCGCTCGAATGTCTGGCGTTCGCTGTCGGACAGGCATGCGAGCAAGCCATCGTTCCACTTGCGCACGATCGGCATGATCTTGCGATGCAGCGCGCGGCCGTCGGCGGTCAGCGCGATCAACACGATCCGGCCATCCTCCTCGCTTGCGCTGCGTTCGAGCAGCCCCTGGCGCAGCAGCGCCTCGGCCGCCCGGCTCGCCTGGCTCTTGTCGAGATTGGTGTGGCGCGCCAGATCCATGATCGAGAACGGGCCGAAGGCGCCGACGGCGGCGATCACGCGCGCCTCGGGCAGCGAGATGTCGAGCTTGTGCCGGTACACCTCGCCGATCCCGCGGTCGGATCGCTTCGTGAGCGCGTGGAGGCGATAGGTCAGAAACTGATCGAGCCCGGCTTGACGGCCTTTCATGTCGAATCCTGAAGAAAAAGGGCGGGCCCGATTGTTCCTGTATCGCGCGCTCGGGTCAACGGTCAGTGTGCGCCGTACTTCAGGCGTGTCAATTGCTCCGCTTCGTTCGCGAGCAGATTGGCCGCGTCGCGGATCGCGACGTCGAGCGTGATCGGCCCGGGAGCCGGCGAGAAGCAGCCGGAAAAATGTTCGGACAGGCGTGGCAGCGCGGCCGGGTCGACCGCGCCGGACAGCAGCGACGCGGGTACGCCCGCGGCCTGCGCGTGGCGGCAGGCGATGAACGGCGCCTTGCCGTGCAGCGTCTGTACGTCGGAGCGGCCTTCGCCGGTGATCAGCCAGCCTGCGCCGGCGAGCGCCGCGTCGAGCCCGACCTGCCGCGCGACCACCTCGGCCCCCGCTTCGAATTGCGCACCGAGCATGTGCAGCGCGAATCCGAGGCCGCCCGCGGCACCGGCGCCCGGCAGGTCGCGGCCGCGACGGTCGAGCGCGCCTTCGAGCAGGTCGGCGAAGCGGGCGAGTGCGGCGTCGAGGGTGGCGACCTGCTCGGGCGTCACGCCCTTTTGCGGGCCGAATACGGCGGTTGCGCCGTGCGTGCCCGTCAGCGGGTTGTCGACGTCGGACATGCCGATGAATTCGGTTTCCTTCAGCCGTGGGTCGAGCCCCGACGCATCGACGCGCGCGATGTCGGCGAGCCGCGACGGCACGGGCTCGACCGGCTGGCCGCCCGCGTCGAAGCACTGCAGGCCGAGGCCTGCGAGCAGCCCGGCGCCCGCGTCGTTGGTGCTGCTGCCGCCCAGCGCGACGAAGAAGCGGCGCACGCCTTCGTCGAGCAGCGTGCGGACCGCCTCGCCCATCCCGCGCGTGCTGCGCGCGTCGACCGGCACGCTCATGCCGACCGGGTCCGTGATGCCGACGATCTCGGCCGTTTCGACGATCGCGGTGCGCGCGTCGATCACGCCGACCGCCGCGTCGCGCGCCGCGAGCGACGCACCGGCTACCCGCAGCGTGCGCCGCGTGCCGCCGCCTGCCAGCATCGCGTCGAGCGTGCCTTCGCCGCCGTCGGCCATCGGGCAGCAGCGCACGACGGCGTCGGGCCGGGCGCGGCGGATGCCGGTGGCGATCGCGTCCGCGACCTGCTCGGCGGAAAGCGAGCCTTTGAACGAATCGGGCGCGATGACGACGACAGGCGCGGACGGGTGTTGCGGCATGGTGTCTCCGGAAGGCGTGATTGGTGTGAAGAATATTGGGGCGCGACGGCGGTGCACCTCATTCGGAGCTTACAGGATGGCGGGCCCGTGGTGGATACGGCATGCGGCATAGCGGCGATCCGCGCGCATTGCCGTGCGAAGGGCTACCAGCGCGGTGCGGACGCGCGCGCGTCGCGCCGATCTGGCGGTGTGAGGAAAATTGTTTGCTAGAATAGTCGATTCTTCCGGCCAAAGCCGTGCTCCGAGCCGCTTGCGCTAGCCATCCGGCGCGTGCAGGGATGGCGTGGCGCTCCGGCGCGGCGAGTGTATGTGACGCACATCACGCCGCAGGCAGGCACGGCAAGGAAAACCCGATTCGCTCGAATAATTTTAGGACGATTGAAGCCATGGCTAACGTTGTTGAGAACCTCGGCAAGCTTGAACGCCGCGTGACGATTTCCCTGCCGAAAGACACCGTGCAGAAGGAAATCGACGCCCGTATCCAGAAACTCGCGAAGAACGTGCGCATGCCGGGTTTCCGCCCGGGCAAGGTGCCGCTGAAGATGGTCGCGCAACAGTACGCGGGTCAGGTCGAAGCGGAAGTGCTGAGCGACAAGATCGGCCAGGAATTCTTCACGATCAGCCGCGCGGAAAACCTGCGCGTCGCCGGCCAGCCGAGCTTCGAGCCGAAGCAGGAGCAGGCTGAAGATGCATACGCGTTCGACGCGACGTTCGAGGTCTACCCGGAAGTCAAGATCGGCGATCTGGCGACGGCTGAAGTCGAGCGCTCGACGACGTCGATCGGCGACGCCGAAATCGACCGCACGCTGGACATCCTGCGCAAGCAGCGCGTGCACTTCCACGCACGCGGCGAAGCCGGCGAGCACGGCGACGGCGGCGCGGACACCGCAGCGAAGAACGGCGACCGCGTGACGGTCGACTTCGTCGGCAAGATCGACGACGTCGCGTTCCAGGGCGGCACGGCCGAAGATTTCCCGTTCGTGCTCGGCGAAGGCCGCATGCTGCCGGAATTCGAAACCGCGGCGCTGGGCCTGAAGGTCGGCGAAGCGCGCACGTTCGACCTGAAGTTCCCGGACGACTACCACGGCAAGGACGTGGCAGGCAAAACGGCCCAGTTCACGGTCACGATGAAGAAGATCGAGTGGCCGCACCTGCCGGAAATCGACGGTGAATTCGCGAAGTCGCTCGGCATCGAAGACGGCGATCTCGCGAAGATGCGCGCCGAGATCAAGGAAAACCTCGAGCGCGAAGCGAAGCGCCGCACGCAATCGATCGTCAAGAACCAGGTGATGGACGCGCTGCTGAAGATCTCCGAACTCGACGTGCCGAAGGCGCTGATCGAGCAGGACCAGCAACGCCTCGTCGAAATGGCTCGCCAGGATCTGGCGCAGCGCGGCGTGCCGAACGCGAAGGACGCACCGATCCCGGCCGAGATGTTCACCGAGCAGGCAGAGCGCCGCGTGAAGCTGGGCCTCGTGCTGGCCGAGCTGGTGAAGTCGAACGGCCTCGAAGCGAAGCCGGAACAGATCCGCGCGGAAGTCGACGAGTTCGCGAAGAGCTACGAAGACCCGAAGGAAGTGGTCCGCTGGTATTATTCGAACCAGCAGCGCCTCGCCGAGATGGAAGCGTTCGTCGTTGAAAGCAACGTCGTCGATTTCGTGCTGGGCAAGGCGAAGGTGACGGACAAGGAAGTGAGCTTCGAAGCACTCGCGAGCGCATCGGCGCAAGCGTAAGTGTTGCTCTAGCGGCGTGCCGGCTGTCGGAGCGACGGCCCGCACGCCGTTTTTACGTCAAGCGCACGGTTGCCATTAATATGGCGATTGAGCGGGCGGCTTCCTTCCGTTCAATTTTCCATTCGAACAAGGTTCATTGAATGATCACTCGCGCTGAATTGCTGGACATGCTTGCTTCGAACGCGCCGCAAGGTTTCGAGGCGCAAGCGCTGGGGCTGGTGCCGATCGTCGTCGAAACGAGCGGCCGCGGCGAGCGTTCGTACGATATCTATTCGCGTCTCCTGAAGGAGCGCCTGGTGTTCATGGTCGGCGAAGTGAACGACCAGACCGCCAACCTCGTGGTCGCGCAGTTGCTGTTCCTCGAGAGCGAGAATCCCGACAAGGACATCAGCCTGTACATCAACAGCCCGGGCGGGTCGGTGTCGGCCGGCATGGCGATCTACGACACGATGCAGTTCATCAAGCCGGACGTGTCGACGCTGTGCATGGGTCTCGCGGCCAGCATGGGCGCGTTCCTGCTCGCATCGGGCGCGAAGGGCAAGCGTTTCGCGCTGCCGAACTCGCGCGTGATGATTCACCAGCCGCTCGGCGGCGCACGCGGCCAGGCATCGGACATCGAGATCCAGGCGCGCGAAATCCTCTACCTGAAGGAGCGGCTGAACCAGTTGCTCGCGCAGCACACGGGCCAGGACGTCGAACGCATCGCGCGCGACACCGACCGTGATAACTTCATGTCGAGCGAGGATGCGAAGGCGTACGGGCTGATCGACCAGGTGCTGCTGAAGCGCCCGTGAGCTTAAGTGGGGTGCCGCCCCGATTCGTGCGGCGCCCCTGCGACTTCCCGAACGCCCAGAGCATCTGCGGCAAGCGCATCCGGTCGGCTCCGGTCGCGCCCTAGGCGCGGTGCCCGGAGCATTCGGCGTATCATGTCATTTACCTGTCCGGAGGCTCTACATTCATGGCGGACAAAAAAGGTTCGAACAGCGAGAAGCTGTTGTATTGCTCGTTTTGCGGAAAAAGCCAGCATGAGGTGAAAAAACTCATCGCGGGCCCGTCGGTGTTCATCTGCGATGAATGTATCGACCTCTGCAACGAAATCATTCGCGACGAGGCGGCTGCCGCCGGCGTCGAGGCCAGCCTGTCCCGGTCGGATCTGCCGAGCCCGCAGGAAATTCGCGACATCCTCGATCAGTACGTGATCGGCCAGGAGCGCGCGAAGAAGATCCTCGCGGTGGCCGTGTACAACCACTACAAGCGCCTGAAGCATCTCGACAAGAAGGACGACGTCGAGCTGTCGAAGAGCAACATCCTGCTGATCGGCCCGACGGGCTCCGGCAAGACGCTGCTCGCGCAGACGCTCGCGCGGTTGCTCAACGTGCCGTTCGTAATCGCCGATGCGACGACGCTGACCGAAGCCGGCTACGTTGGCGAGGACGTCGAGAACATCATCCAGAAGCTGTTGCAGAACTGCAACTACGAGGTCGACAAGGCCCAGCGCGGGATCGTCTACATCGACGAAATCGACAAGATCAGCCGCAAGTCGGACAACCCGTCGATCACGCGCGACGTGTCGGGCGAGGGCGTCCAGCAGGCACTGCTGAAGCTCGTCGAGGGCACGATGGCGTCGGTGCCGCCGCAGGGCGGCCGCAAGCACCCGAACCAGGATTTCATCCAGGTCGACACGACCAACATCCTGTTCATCTGCGGCGGTGCGTTCGACGGCCTCGAAAAGGTGATCACCGATCGTACCGAGAAAACCGGTATCGGCTTCGGTGCGACGGTCAAGAGCAAGCAGGAGCGTGACGCGGGCGAAGTGCTGCGTGAAACGGAGCCGGAAGACCTGATCAAATTCGGTCTGATCCCCGAATTGATCGGCCGCCTGCCGGTGGTCGCGACGCTCGGCAAGCTCGATGAAGCAGCGCTGATGAAGATCCTGGTCGAGCCGAAGAATGCACTCGTCAAGCAGTATCACAAACTGTTCGCGATGGAGCGCGTCGAGCTGGAGATCCGGCCGGGCGCGCTGCAGGCAGTCGCCCGCAAGGCGATCCGCCGCAAGACCGGCGCGCGCGGTTTGCGTTCGATCATCGAACAGGCGTTGCTCGACGTGATGTACGAGCTGCCGACGATGAAAGGGGTCAGCAAGGTCATCATCGACGAAAACGTCATCGATGGCGACGGCAAGCCTTTGCTGATCTACGAGGACACGCCGAAGGTGGCGGGTTCGAACTGACCGGCTTGCCGACGATGTTCTGCGAAAAAGGCCGTTCATGAGTCCGTGGGCGGCTTTTTTTCGTTTATCTTGTGGGTAACTCTGACTCGACTCGCGGTGGTTACTTTCTTACCGAATATTTCCCGCACTTGAAGGCTTGCAATTCGTTGTGGCGGCCTCAATTACCGAACAATTGATTCCACTCATGGGGAAATGAAATGTCAGGCACCCAACTTCTTCCGCCGGAACGCATCACGCTCCCGCTGCTGCCGCTGCGGGATGTCGTCGTTTTCCCGCACATGGTCATTCCGCTCTTCGTGGGCCGGCCGAAATCGATCAAGGCCCTCGAAGCAGCGATGGAAGGCGGCAAGCACATCATGCTTGTCGCCCAGAAAACCGCGGCCAAGGACGAACCGACCGAAAAGGACATGTACGAGGTCGGTTGTATCGCCAACATCCTGCAGATGCTGAAGCTGCCGGACGGCACCGTGAAGGTGCTCGTCGAGGGCCTGCAGCGTGCGAAGGCGTTGTCGATCGAAGAGCAGGAAACGCAATTCTCCTGCGAAGTGATGCCGCTCGAGCCCGATCACGCCGACAGCGCTGAAACGGAAGCGCTGCGCCGCGCGATCGTGTCGCAGTTCGACCAGTACGTGAAGCTGAACAAGAAGATCCCGCCGGAGATCCTCACGTCGCTGTCGGGCATCGACGAAGCGGGCCGCCTCGCCGACATGATCGCCGAGCGCCTGCCGCTGAAGCTCGACCAGAAGCAGCACATCCTCGAGATGTTCCCGGTCATCGAGCGCCTCGAGCATCTGCTCGCGCAGCTCGAAGCCGAGATCGACATCCTGCAGGTCGAAAAGCGCATCCGCGGGCGCGTGAAGCGCCAGATGGAAAAGAGCCAGCGCGAGTACTACCTGAACGAGCAGGTCAAGGCGATCCAGAAGGAACTGGGCGAAGGCGAAGAGGGTGCGGATCTCGAGGAACTCGAGAAGCGCATCAACGCCGCGCGCATGCCGAAGGAAGCGAAGAAGAAGGCCGACGCCGAGCTGAAGAAGCTGAAGCTGATGTCGCCGATGTCGGCGGAAGCCACCGTCGTGCGCAACTACATCGACACGCTGATCGGCCTGCCGTGGCGCAAGAAGAGCAAGGTCAACAACGACCTGTCGAACGCCGAGCAGGTGCTCGACGAAGATCACTTCGGCCTCGAGAAGGTGAAGGAACGCATCCTCGAATATCTCGCGGTGCAACAGCGCGTGGACAAGGTCAAGGCGCCGATCCTGTGCCTCGTCGGGCCCCCGGGCGTCGGCAAGACCTCGCTCGGCCAGTCGATCGCCCGTGCGACGAACCGCAAGTTCGTCCGGATGGCGCTCGGCGGCGTGCGTGACGAAGCCGAGATCCGCGGCCACCGTCGTACGTATATCGGTTCGATGCCGGGCAAGATCCTGCAGAGCCTCACGAAGGTCGGCGTGCGCAATCCGCTCTTCCTGCTCGACGAAGTCGACAAGATGGGCATGGATTTCCGCGGCGATCCGTCGTCGGCGCTGCTCGAGGTGCTCGATCCGGAACAGAACCACACGTTCGCCGACCACTACATCGAAGTCGACTTCGACCTGTCGGACGTGATGTTCGTCGCGACGTCGAACTCGCTGAACATCCCGCCGCCGCTGCTCGACCGGATGGAAGTGATCCGTCTGTCGGGCTACACGGAAGACGAGAAGGTCAGCATTGCCCAGCGTTACCTGCTGCCGAAGCAGAAGAAGAACAACGGGCTGAAGGAAGGCGAGATCGAGGTCACCGAGCAGGCGATCCGCGACATCATCCGCTACTACACGCGCGAAGCCGGTGTGCGTTCGCTCGAGCGGGAAGTGTCGAAGATCTGCCGCAAGGTCGTGAAGATGCTGCTGCTGAAGAAGGCATCGGGCGCGATCAAGGTCGACGGCGAGAACCTCGATACCTTCCTCGGCGTGCGCAAGTACGACTTCGGCCTCGCGGCGAAGGAAAACCAGGTCGGTCAGGTGACGGGCCTCGCGTGGACGGAAGTCGGTGGCGATCTGCTGACGATCGAAGCCGCGGTGATGCCGGGCAAGGGCAACGTGATCCGTACGGGTTCGCTCGGCGACGTGATGAAGGAGTCGGTCGAGGCGGCACGTTCGGTCGTGCGCTCGCGTTCGCGGCGTCTGGGCATCAAGGACGAAGCGTTCGAGAAGCAGGACATCCACATCCACGTGCCGGAAGGCGCGACGCCGAAGGACGGTCCGTCCGCCGGCGGTGCGATGACGACCGCGCTGGTGTCGGTGCTGACGGGTATCCCGGTGCGTGCCGATGTCGCGATGACGGGCGAAATCACGCTGCGTGGTGAAGTCCTGCCGATCGGCGGCCTGAAGGAGAAGCTGCTCGCAGCGCATCGCGGTGGCATCAAGCTCGTGCTGATCCCGGAAGAGAACGTCAAGGATCTCGCCGAGATTCCGGACAACGTGAAGAACGCGATCGAGATCGTGCCGGTCCGCTGGATCGACAAGGTGCTTGAACTCGCGCTCGAGCGTTCGCCGACCCCGCTGCCGCCGGAAGAAGAGGCGAAGGCGGCGGCACCGGTCGCCGATGCGGCGAAGGATGCCGGCTCGACGGAATTCGTCAAGCACTGAGCATCGGAGCGCCGTTCGTTCTGACGGTTGTTCACGAAACCCGCGGCCTGGCCGCGGGTTTTTTTATGCGCCCCGGAATCGTATGCGCGAGCGTGGAAAATATTCGCGTCGGGGCTTTGCAAAATGATCGGGGATGAATTAAACTTGCGGGCTCGCTGGTTGTTGATGCCGAAACGCAGATCGCAGCCAGAACGAATCGGAAACGGGTGCTTAGCTCAGCTGGTAGAGCGGCGCCCTTACAAGGCGTAGGTCGGGGGTTCGAACCCCTCAGCACCCACCAGTTTCCTGATTCAGCCAGACCAAGGAGCGGTAGTTCAGTCGGTTAGAATACCGGCCTGTCACGCCGGGGGTCGCGGGTTCGAGTCCCGTCCGCTCCGCCAAACAAACAACAATGCCCGCCTCGTGCGGGCATTGTTGTTTGTGCGTTCGGTTTGCGCCAGATCGCGGGCGCAAACCGAACGCACAAACGGCGGGGGAAATCGTCTGCGCGGCTTCCGGGGCGCGCCGCCGTCAGAACGGAAAACCCGCGACCGCTCGAACGCGGTCGCGGGTTTTTCATGCTTTCTCGCCGCAGAGGCGCCGGTTTTTCCGGCTCGCGCGGGGAGGTATTACTGAGCGCGTATTACCGGCGGCAACTTGTAGGTTCCGTTCAGGAGCGGGGCGTCCGGCAAGTAGGTGCGCAGCGTCAGATTGAACGCGCCGGCAGGAGCCGGCAGCCAGTTGCTGGCGGGTACGCCCGCGGGTCGCACATGGCTGATGGTGAGCACGAGCGAGCCGTCGCTCGCGAACTGAAAGTTCGACGCCGGATAGGACAGCGCATAGATTCGATCGGGATTCGGATAAAAGAAAGCCTGCGCCTGGTTCGTGCCGGCGTACAGCGTCAATGACCAGAAGGCGCGCGCCGGAGGAAGCTGTCCCGCCGGGAACGTCATCTGATAGACGCCGTTGCCGTCGTAATTCGCCCCCGACGTGTTCGCCGCTCCCGTACTGGTGTAGTAGATCGCTTCGCTGCCGGGCAGCGCACCGAGGCCGTTCAGCGCAACGCGCGCCCGTAGCGTGTACTGGGTTCCGTAGTTGCCGACGTTGGCCGGGCCGCCTGTCCAGCCATTCGAGCCGGTACTCGTCTGGGCGGCGGCTTGCTGCGTTCCGCCGCCCGTCAGACTCGCCAGCGCCTCTGCCGCGCCTGCGTCGATCGATGCGACGTCGGCGGACGACGCGTTGAAGGTCTGCGCCGGGCCTATGCCTGTCACGTCGAGTGCGTTCGTCGCCTCGGCCGTATCCTGCGGCGTCGGCGGACTCTTTTTCAAGAGCCGGTTCACGTACTGAAAATACGACGGCCAGTTGGCATAACCGGGCGGCTTTTGCGTGTCCACGCTGTCCCACGCAGCGACACCGGTTCCAGCGGGGCGCGACACGACCAGTTGATTCTGAACGGCCCACGCGGCGGGGTAATCGTTCGCATCGCTCACGTAAGTCCGCGCCAGCGCCCACACCGCGTTGGTCGACGAGCGGAGCACGGTGACGCCTGCCGGGGCGGTTCCCTGCCAGTTCGGCCCCACGACCCAAAAGACCTTCGCGACACCGTTGTCGGCGCTCGTGCCGCGAATCGCGAAGTTGTTCGTATAGGCGTCCATCAGCGCGAGGGAGAAGTAGCGGGTGCCGCTGGCAGGCGTGTCGATCTGAACGGGGCCGGCGTCCAGTTGAAGCATGGCGACGGAATACAGCGTGTCGTGATTGGGCTTCGTCACCGAGGTGGACGAAGCGTCGGACAGCTGGCGACTGTGCACAAACGTATTCGGCGCAAGGCCCTGAGCGATGTAGCTCTGTCGGGTTGCGTAGAACTGGTACAGCGGAATCGTGAATAGCGTGGCACTGTTTGCGGCATTTTTCGTCGCGACGGGCGAAACGCCCGAGCTATCGACACTTTCCCCATTGCAGCCCGCCAGAAGGCCGACAGAGGCAGCGAATGCGACGAGGCGCGCGTGGTGAAGAAAACTCATCGAGTGGTGCGGTAGGGTTGAATGGTCGAATGGGCCGCACCCGTTCATCGTTTCGTCGACGAGCGTGGCACGGATTGCACGGCGCGAAAAGCGTATCCGGCTTGCGATGCGGCACGAACGATCTATTTTCGATATGCAAAGTCCGACGACTCGTTAGGGCGGTGTCGACCGATCGGCATCGTGCGGTTGATTCTTGTCGCCTTTCCGGTCGTCACGTTTCTCGCGGCCCATGCCGGGACGTACATGCCGGGCTTGTGCCGTGTGCTCCCGTGTCGGGCGCCTTCCGTTGGCTCGATTCGCGGCCCTGGCGGTGCCGTGCGGTCGTCGGCGCGAATGACGCCAGCCCCGCATTAGGCAAGCCGCTCCGCGAACGAGTGATCGTGTGCTGCCGCGAGCCTGGGCGGCCGCGATGGGGGCGATCATTGGGCGAGCTGCTTTCCGAACTTCGCGAGGAGAGGCGGGTGACGGTGCGTGGTCGGTTCTGAAAGACGGGTATTTTTGCCTGTACTTTCTGTGGCGATCGCCGCGGGCGCCGCCGCTTTTCTCCCGTTCCACCCCGTATGTTGTAATATCGGGCGTTTTGTCCAATTTTCCCGTCACGCATGCTCGATTTCTTCCGTAATCACCAGCGCCTGATGATGGCGCTCCTGCTCCTGATCGTGTTGCCGGGGCTGGGTTTCGTCGGGATCCAAGGCTTCCGCGGCTTCTTCGACGATAGCGCGAACGTCGCGGCAGTCAACGGGCACAAGATCACGCGGGTCGAATTCGACGGCGCGTTCCGCCAGCAGATCGACCAGGCGCGCCAGGCACTCGGCGGGCAGTTCGACATCAAGATGTTCGATACGCCCGAGCACCGCAAGCAGGTGCTCGACGGCCTGATCCAGCAACGCGTGCTGGCCGACGAGACCCAACGTCTGCACCTGACCGCATCGGACAACGCCGTGCGCGACGCACTGATGAGCGACCCGATGATCGCGTCGCTGAAGAAGCCCGACGGGTCGATCGACGTCGAGCGCTATGCGCAGCTGCTGTCGTTCCAGGGGATGACGCCCGAGCAGTATCAGGAGCGCGTGCGCTACAGCCTCGCGCTGCAGCAGATTCCGGCCAGCATCGTGTCGAGCGCGTTCACGCCGAAGAGCCTCGCGCAACGTCTGTCCGAACTCGCCGCGCAGCAGCGCGAAGTGCAGGCGCTCGTGCTGAAGACGAGCGACTTCGCAGCAAAGGTCCAGCCGACCGACGCGCAGCTCACCGCGTACTACGACGCGCACAAGCAGAGCTTCGCGACGCCGGAGACCGCGACGATCCAGTACCTCGTCTATTCGCCGGCGGCAGCGGCCGCGAGCGCGCAGCCGACCGACGCGGACATCAAGAAGTTCTACGATGACAACCCGACGCACTTCCGCACCGAAGCGCAGGTGCGCGTGAGCCACATCTTCATCGCCGCACCGGGCAGCGCAAGCGCGGCCGACAAGACTGCAGCGAAGACGAAGGCCGAGCAACTGCTTGCCGACGTGAAGGCGCACCCGGACCAGTTCGCGCAGATCGCGCAGAAGGACTCGCAGGATGCGCCGTCGGCCGCGAAGGGCGGCGACCTCGGTTTCATCACGCGCGGCTCGACGGCGGGCGGCAAGGCGTTCGACGATGCCGCGTTCGCGCTCAAGCAAGGTGACGTGAGCGGTGTCGTGCAGTCGGATCTGGGCTTCCACATCCTGAAGGCAACGGAAGTGAAGCCGGCGGCCGTCAAGCCGTTCGCGGAAGTGAAGGACCAGATCGCAGCCGACCTGAAGCAGCAGTACGCATCGAAGGCGTTCACGGACAACGCGGAAGGCTTCACGTCCACCGTCTACGAAAAGGCGAAGACGCTGCAGCCGGCCGCGGACAAGTACAAGCTGACGATCCAGACGGCTACCGTCACGCCGACGCCGAATCCGCAGTTGCCGCCGACGAGCCCGCTGAACAATCCGAAGTTCCTGGCCGCCGTGTTCGCAAACGACTCGGTGAAGAACCAGAACAACACGCAGGCGATCGACGTCGGCAACAACACGCTGATCTCGGCGCGTGTGACCGACTACAAGCCGGCTGCCGTGCCCGCGCTCGACGCGATCAAGGACGTCGTGCGCCAGAAGGTGGTCGCCGAGCAGGCTGCCGAACTCGCGAAGAAGGACGGCGCGGCGAAGCTCGCCGAACTGCAGAAGTCGAAGTCGACCGACGGGTTCGCGGCCGCGCAGAAGGTATCGCGTACGCAGTCGCAGGGCCTGACGCCGGCTGCGCTGAGCGCCGTCTACAAGGCCGATGCGAAGACGCTGCCGGCCTACGTCGGTGTCGATCTCGGCGCGGACGGCTATGCGATCTATCGCGTGAACGCGGTGATCCCAGGTTCGGCGGTCGATCCGCAGCAACTGGCGGCCGCGCAGCAGCAGATGGCGCAAGTCGACGCGCAGAGCGAAGGCGAAGCGTATCTCGCCGCGCTGCGCGATCGCTCGAAGGTGAAGCTGTACGGCTCGACGGCCAGCCAGTCGCCGGACGGCGACAACTGAGCGTCGTTTCGCCCGCAACAAAAAGCCCCGCTTCACGCGGGGCTTTTTGTTTTCCGGCGAGGCGGCGTCAGCCGCGCGGCTTGCCGAGCAGCGGTTTCAGCGCCGGCCAGACGTTGTCGAGCAGAATGCCCTGGGCCTGCTGCGCTGGATGCATCTGGTCGGCCTGGAACATCTCGGGCTTGTTCTCGATGCCGGCCAGCAGGAACGGCACGAGCGGCACGCCGAGATCCTTCGACAGCCGCGTATAGACGGCGTGGAACTTCTGCGTGTAGTCCGGGCCGTAGTTGGGCGGCACGTACATGCCGACCAGCACGACCCTGGCCCGCGCTTGCCGCGCACCGGCGATGATGTCGCGCAGGTTCTGTTCGGTCGTCGCGAGCGGCACGCCGCGCAGCGCATCGTTCGAGCCGAGCTCGACGACGACGATCGACGGCTTGAGCCGCTGCAGCACCGCAGGCAGCCGCGCGCGGCCGCCGCTGGTGGTGTCGCCGCTGACGCTGGCGTTCGCGACGCTATAATCGATTCGCTCGGTCGTGAGCCGTTGCCGCAGCAACGCCACCCAGCCGGTGTCGCGCGGCAGCCCGTATTCGGCCGACAGGCTGTCGCCGAGCACGACGATCACGGGCTGGCCCGATGTCGCGGCCGGTGTCGTCGCGGCGCGTGCGGGCACGGCGGCGGCCAGCAGCGTACCCAGCAGCGCGGCGATCGCCGCGCGTCTTTTCCAGCGAAATGTCGTGTCCATGTTCAAGATTACCGATCCGATCATCGAAGTCCATGACGTGTGCAAGCGGGTCGCCGACGCAACCGGCGAGCTGACGATCCTCGACGGCATCACGCTCGCCGTGCGGCCGGGCAGCAGTCTCGCGATCGTCGGTGCGTCGGGGTCGGGTAAATCGACGCTGCTCGGCCTGCTTGCGGGGTTGGACAGCGCGACGAGCGGCACGGTTCGCCTGCTCGGTCGCGCGCTCGACCAGCTCGACGAGGACGCGCGCGCTGCGCTGCGCAACGGCGCAGTCGGGTTCGTATTCCAGTCGTTCCAGTTGATGCCGCACCTGACGGCGCTCGAGAACGTGATGCTGCCGCTCGAACTGCAGGGCGGCATCAGTGCGCGCGATGCCGCCGATCGCGCCCGGGCGCTGCTCGTGCAGGTCGGTCTCGGCGAACGCACCGCGCATTATCCGAAGCTGTTGTCCGGCGGCGAGCAGCAGCGCGTCGCACTTGCGCGCGCATTCGTCACGCGCCCGGCGATCCTCTTCGCCGACGAGCCGACCGGCAGCCTCGATGCGGCCACGGGCCATGCGGTCATCGACCTGATGTTCGAACTGAACCGCACGAACGGTGCAACGCTCGTGCTCGTCACGCACGATGCCGAACTGGCACGCCGCTGCGCGACGACGGTGACGCTCGACGCCGGGCGCATCGTCGAGCCGCGCGCGGCGCAGCGCAACGGCTGAATGCATTTGCCGGCCGCGCGGCGTGCGCCGAGCGGCCGGCATGGGTATGACGCCGCTGCGTCAGTGCCTCAAACGCCTCAGCGCTTCAACGCCGCGCGGGCGCGCTCGATCAGCGCGGTGGTCGACGAGTCGTGCTTCGCCGGATCGACCGACTCGGCCGACAGGTCGGCTTCCACCACCTTGCCGAGAATCTTGCCGAGCTCGACGCCCCACTGGTCGAACGGATTGATGTCCCACACCGTTGCCTGCACGAGCACCTTGTGTTCGTACAGCGCGATCAGCGCGCCGAGCGTGCGCGGCGTCAGCGCATCGACGAGCAGCGTCGTCGTCGGGCGGTTGCCCGGGAACGTCAGGTGCGGCGCGAGCGCCTCCTTGCCCGGCCCCGCGACCTTGCGTGCTTCCTCCAGCGTGCGGCCGAGCATCAGTGCCTCGCTCTGCGCGAAGCAGTTCGCGAGCAGCTTCGGGTGGTGGCTCGCGAGCGGATGCTCGGGCGTCAGCACCGCGATGAAGTCGATCGGCACGATCGTCGGCCCCTGGTGCAGCATCTGGAAGAACGCATGCTGGCCGTTGGTGCCCGGCTCGCCCCACGTGACGGCCGACGTCGGATAGTCGACGAAGGTGCCGTCCAGGCGCGCGGATTTGCCGTTGCTTTCCATTTCGAGCTGCTGCAGGTACGACGGCAGGTAGTGCAGCGCTTCCGAATACGGCGCGACGAGATAGCTCTGCGAACCGAAGAAATTCCGGTACCAGATGCCGATCAGGCCGAGCAGCACGGGCAGGTTGCGCTCGAGCGGCGCCTCGCGGAAATGACGGTCCATGTCGTTCGCGCCGGCCAGCAGCTCGTCGAACTGCTCGGGGCCGATCGCGATCATGATCGACAGCCCGACCGCCGACCACAGCGAATAGCGGCCGCCGACCCAGTCCCACATTTCGAACACGTTGTCCGCGGCGATGCCGAACTTCACGACTTCGGCCGGGTTCGCCGACACGCCGACGAAGTGCTTTGCAAGCGCGTCCTCGGGGCAGCCGCGCGCGACGAACCAGTCGCGCAGCGAACGTGCGTTCGTCATCGTCTCGAGCGTCGTGAAGGTCTTCGACACGATGATCGCGAGCGTTTCCTCGGGATCGACCTGTTCGAGCACGCGTGCGAGATCGGCGCCGTCGACGTTCGACACGAAGTGCGTGGCAATTTCGGGCGTCGCGACGTGGTGCAGCGCGTGCACGACCATCTTCGGCCCGAGATCGGAGCCGCCGATGCCGATGTTGATCACGTGGCGGATGCGTTTGCCGGTGTAGCCCGTCCAGGTGCCGCTGCGCACGGCGCGAGCGAACGTCGCCATCTTCGCGCGCTCGGCGCTCACCTGCGCGTGGAACGGCGCTTGCGGATCGGTCGCGCGCAGCGCGGTGTGCAGGGCGGCACGGCCTTCGGTCGGGTTCACGATTTCGCCCGCGAACATCGCGTCGCGGCGCGCCTCGACACCCGCGTCGCGCGCGAGCTGGACGAGCAGGCGCAGCGTTTCGTCGTTGATGCGGTTCTTCGAGAAATCGGCCGCGAGACCGCCGCCCGGAATCGTGAAGCGTTCGGCGCGGGTCGGCGCGCGGTCGTGTTCCGGCGCGAACCAGTCGCGCAGACGGGCGTGACGGATCTGTTCGAAGTGGGATTGAAGGGCAGTCCAGGCGGGGAGCGAATTCAGCGTCATGGCGGTTCGAGTGAAGCGTGAATCGGGAGGAATGCCGCGCCGGCTCATCGGGATCGGAAGGCCGGCGGACGAGAGGGCCCGCCGTGCGGCGGGGCAGTCAGTATAGCGGCGTTATGTGTCGGCGCGCGGTGACGCATAAAAAAGGCGATTGACCAGCGTGCGGACCATCGGCGCGAGTTCGCCTGCCGTGAGTCCGGCCGGGCCGGTTCCGTTCGCGGTCAGCGTGTCGGCCGCGAGGCCGTGCAGGTAGACGCCTGCCAGCGCCGCTTCGTACGGCGCGACGCGTTGCGCGAGCAGCGCGCCGATCAGGCCGCCGAGCACGTCGCCGGTGCCGCCCGTCGCGAGCGCTGCGTTGCCGGTCGGGTTGATCGTCATGCGGCCGTCGGGCGCCGCAATCACCGTGCCCGAGCCTTTCAGCACGACGATGGCCGCATAACGTGACGCGAGCGCCTGCGCGGCCGCGAGGCGGTCGCGCTGAATCGCCGCCGTGTCGCAGCCGAGCAGCCGCGCGGCCTCGAGCGGATGCGGCGTCAGCACGCACGGATAACCGCGCGCACCGCGCGTGGCGACGGCGGCCGCGAGATCCGCATGCGTCGCGACGAGGTTCAGCGCGTCGGCATCGAGCAGCGTCGCGACGTCGTGGGCAAGCACGTCGCGCACGAGCGTCGCCGCGGCCTCGCGCGTGCCCAGCCCGCAGCCTGCGGCGATGGCGGTCATCGCGCCGGGGTCGAGGGTGTCGGCCGCGTGCAGCATCAGTTCGGGGAACGGCGGATCGTACGGCGGCGCGCCGGTGCCGAGGAAGCCGACATGCACCTTGCCGGCACCGGCGAACAGCGCGGCGCGCGCGGCCAGGATCGGCGCGCCGCACATGCCGGTGTCGCCGCCGAGTACCGCGAGGCTGCCGTACGTGCCCTTGTGGGACGCGAATGCGCGCGCGGGCAGAGCGGCGGCGAACCGCGCGGGCGCGTTCAGTACGATGGCCGGCGCGGCGGGTGGCGCGACGTCGAGCGATTCGACGTCGATCGCGCCGGCGAGATCCCGGCCTTCGCCGGTGTAGAGGCCCGGCTTCGCGCCAATGAAAGTGAGCGTGTGGGTGGCGGCGACGGCGACGCCCGCGCCGACGATCTGGCCCGTATCGCTGTCGAGTCCGCTCGGCACATCCAGCGCAAGCACGCGGCCGCCGCTGCGCGCATGCGCGGCGATGCGCGCGGCCTGCTCGGCGAACGCGCCGTCGAGCGCGCGGCCGAGACCGATGCCGAACAGTCCGTCGACCACCCACGCATAGCCGTCCAGCGAAGCAGGCGGCGTGGCCGACAGCGGCACGCCGGCGGCGCGCGCGAGGCCGAGCGCCCATTGCGCGTCGTCGGGCTTCACCGGCACCGGCATCCACGCCTGGGTCGCGACGCCGAGCTGCTGGAGGTGCGCGGCGGCAACGAGCGCGTCGCCGCCGTTGTTGCCAGG